>JAIXOO010000189.1 GCA_027486765.1 Saprospiraceae bacterium | reverse complement strand
GTCAAATCAATCAAGGCTTTTCTGGGTTCAAAAGGATTGGTGCAGGATCGGATGTGGCTCCAGGATTTTGGAGAAAATAAGCCAGCTATTTCTATGAAGAATAAAATTAAGGTGGCGGATACGCGGCACGTGGAGATATTTTTGAAGAATTGAGGGGGGAATGTGCGTCACATCCTGAAGTCACCTTTCACGCGTAGGGTCGACTCTACAATAAGGTGACGTACTGGCAAGGTGGCATTGATTGTGATGTGCTTGCATCTTAGTAGTGGGGCAAAAATAAGTGTTCATTTTTCTTGAGCCAGAGGATTAGATAAGACACTTGAAATGAATCGTTTACTTATCTAATCCTCTGGCAAAATGAGCACTTATTTTTTTATCGCCCCTTACTTCAAATTCATTTATTTTGTAGAAAAATTGTTCCTTATGGTGCTAACTCGATTTTTTGATGAAGTGATTGATTTTTTGACTTCTTTTCCCAGGCCAGAGGACATTGTGGCCTTCAAGCCTTCGCTTGCGCTGCAATCTCGTGCTGAAGATTTATTAGAGAAAAAACGTGAAGGTACTTTGACTGTTGATGAAAACCGTGAATTGGACTACTTCATGGTTATTGAACACTTGATGCGCATGGCTAAAGCTCGGGCGCGGCAACGTCTTGCTTGAGAATTGTTTTATGCAAAATCAGAAATTGGAGAAGCGACAATCAAGGTATTGAAATTGAATGATGTGGAAAGGATAATGGAAAGGCAGTTGTGGTTTTGAGGCAGCAATAAATAAGCTGATCGGCACAAAAATTGAACCCTCTCTAAAAGCGGCCACCTGGCAACAAAAATGACCAATAATCCAAAGCAACACCATGCAAATACCAAGCACGCATAACATCGAAGATTTCTTCTTCACCGCCATCACCTGGCATGAAGTCAGTGCTAAAATCATATCTACTAATCTTGATCTTATCCGCCAATCCCTCAACCAGAATATTTCCCTTCGTTCCTACGGCACTGGCGTCTACGAAATCGCCTACATCTTTGTAGCGTTGCGCCCTACCAACACCTTACACGGTGAAATGGTGCGCTATTACAAGGCCAAAAAGGAAGTCTTCATACAGAAAAAACTACCGTTTGAATTGGTCGAAGCATATTCCGAAGCCGAAGTACTCTCTTTAATGGCCAATACCTACCTCCAAAGCCTGCAAGATTTGAGCAAGCGCAAAATCAGCGATTTTGATAGCAAACAACTGTGTACCGATGTCCAACAATTGTTTCAAGCAGAAGGATGGTTGACTGTGCTGGAAACGCAGGCAGTTGGATGAGCCTAATTCCGTGATGAAAAAAATTCCACCCTCGGGAACTCTTACACAACACTACTGGTTATTGGGGCATAACCTTTAAAAATGATGATTCTTCACAACATTCGCATCCAGATTCAACGACAACGTTAATCGCCACTTCGCTCAGGCCCACGCCGCTGAAGTGAAGCAGTGGCGATTCATTTTCCATCCATTTCAATTTCTTGGTGTAGCTCAATTGGTTAGAGCACTGACCTGATACGTCAGGGGCTGGAAGTTCAAGTCTTTCCATCAAGACCACTGGCTTGTTGCGCAACAAGCCCAACACTGCGCGGTAGTATAAGGGTTAGTACGTGGGACTCATGATCCCAAGTTAGGAGTTCGAATCTCCTCTGCGCGTCTATTTTGAGTTGCTTTTTTGACCAGTCGTCCAATGGTGAGGATATCTGATTTTGAATCAGGGGATGTAGGTTCGAATCCTGCCTGGTTAGCTGATTTGGATTGTGAAACGTGATTACTGAAGAAGTATTTGTTGGCTTCGGGGTTGGATGTGGCGATCGTGGCGGCGGAGTATGAGTTTTTTAGGCCGGGTTTGAACAGAAATTAAAAATAAATATTATTTTGCAAAAACTCATTTTCGAGCAAGCATGAATGCTTACCTCGCGTAGATAAGCCTAGGGCAGTAACTGAGAAATATGAAATTAGAAGACTTTAGAAAAAAAGTAAAAAACGAAATTGCATTAGGCAATACCCGTGAAGCAATAATACTATTAATTGATAATCTAATTGGGTTAGACGAACCACTTCTATTTTCTTCTTCGTATTATATCGTGAGACGTGATTATGATATAAACGTAATTTCGGAAGACATTTTTTATAGAAGTTGCAATAAAATTAATGACGGAATATTAAATTTCTTAAAGAATATTCAACAACATCATATAGTCATTTTAGGAAAAGAAAGTGAAAGCTCAAAAGCAGAAGAAACTAAATTTTCTTGGAAAAAGTTCTTCCCATTCGGTTCCTACAATAGAAGAAAAAAATTAGCAATATATGTTAAGGCATTTTTATCAATGATTGACTTACATAGCGATATCAATGAATTTCATAGTTTTGTCAACCCCTCTCCTGAAAAAACAATAAATTTATGGATCTTAATTTGCACAAAATTAAAAAACATTTACGACAGCATAACAAATTCTTCAACCTCTGTTTCAATAAAAATAATTATTAGAGGTAAGAGCAGCCTTGATAGTAAAATAATCACCTTAGTCCGAGACAATAAAACAAATTATGAAGGAAAAACAAATTATTCGACGATAACACATAAAATCACTAACAATACTAATTTCTTTACTATATTAGAAGCATTTTTAAACGGCAAGACAGAGGACATATATTACTTTAGCAATAATATAGCGACCGAAAAAAACTATTCAAGTAGTTATTCACAATACTATACTACAAAAGATGAAAAAACATGGGCTCTTCCATATAAAAGTGAAATTGTTGTTCCTATCACTCCATTAAAAAAAGCACAAAATAGAGATGTAATTATGATGGGATTTCTTTGTTTAGAGTGTGAAAGCACTGATAATTTTAACGAAACTTTAGATGTGAAGATCTTGCAGAGTATAGCCGACTTTCTTTATTACCAATTAATTGAATGGTTAAAAAAACGGGAAGGCTCAACAGGCGTTATAGACGAAGATGCCACCATTAAATCTTGACTCCTGTCGAATTAGTCGACCCTGAGAAACCCTATTCCCCAATAGAACTTGTTTCGAAGCTCGGTTGTAAAGAACTTCAGCTCAATGTCCACTTCCCTTCAAGCGCAACCAAAAATGAGTAGAAAATTGGAATAAATTTTCTAACTTGAAAAACAAAAACAATGCGCAGGAGTAAATTCAGTGAAAGTCAAAGATTGGCGATCC
>JAIXOO010000129.1 GCA_027486765.1 Saprospiraceae bacterium | reverse complement strand
GGCTAGTGACGTTTCGCGGCTAATGCCGCTGGTCGGAGGCTCGAAGTTGGTTAACTTGATTTGGAGCTGGGTGAGGGTGAATTTCAATTTTTGTGTATGCTGATTGGATTGTTGCACGGATCAACGTAAGGTAAAGTTGGAGCGATGAAATGGGGCCACGGTAATTATCCAGGCTGAACGGACCAGCGGCGCTAGCCGCGCAACGTCAATAGCAATTCGGCAGCGGGAAATGTTTGAGGTGCAGAGCACCGGAACGAATGGAGACAGGTTGAATGAGCGCAATAATCACATCCAACATCTTGTAACCCGCCGCTTTATCGGCGGGCTTAGGTGCCCACCCTCCCTCACATCTATCATCCGTCCAGAGCGCGCATCAAGATTTTTTTGATGGAGGCCTCTGGACGGATGATAGATGTGAGGGGAGGGGTGTTTGACTCGCCCCTCGTTGAAACAAGGGGTTTCAAGATGCTAGATGCGGTTGGTGTATTGCATCCAGCATTAGGTACTACAAGCATTAATTTTTTTGCGGTGCCTTCCTGGATCTGGCCACCACTACGTGGTTAGAATACCATGTTTTCAGCTCGTGCTATAAACCGGGCCACCGCTACGCGGTTTGAGCTTACACCCAACACCAGGCCAATGGAGGCTACTTTTTTTGAAAGCATGCTCAATGATAGATGTGTCTAAAAACAGGGATGTTAATCTCACTTGATAATTTTTATCTAAAGTCTAAGATTGCAACTGGAAACTAAAATTCACTAGTTACCAGTTGCAATCTTAGTGGGTTACGCCAATTCCACCCTCACCTTCACCACAACCTCCTCCGGCAAATCCAGCAATTCCCCTTCAACACCCGCTACCAAATCCAACCTCACGGCCAGTACCTCATCGCTGATGTACTGCCCAAACTGGGCTACAGCTTCCTCCACGGCCGGATGCTTCTCCAGGTCGATTTGGATGCGGTCGGTAACGTTGAAGTCGCGGTTTTTGCGGATGTTCTGGATGCGGTTGACCAGTTCACGGGCCATGCCCTCGGCCACCAGGGCGGGCGTGAGCGTAATGTCGAGCGCCACGGTGAGTGGGCCGTCGTTGGCGACCAACCAGCCGGGGATGTCTTCGGCGGCTATTTCGAAATCTTCCAGGTTTAGGTCGAAGCTGGTGCCGCCGACCTCCAGGATATATTCTTTGTTCTTTTCGATGGCGTTGATGTCGGCCTGGCTCAGGTTGTTGATGATTTCCTGGGCGGCTTTCATGTGTGGCCCCAGGCGTTTGCCGAGGGTTTTGAAGTTGGGCTTGATGCGCTTTTTGAGTAGGCCCGAAGCATCGGTCAGGTATTCGATTTCCTTCACGTTTACTTCCGACTTGATCAGGTCTTTCACCGCGTCCAGTTGTTCGGTGAATGCCTCATCCAACACGGGCAGGATCACCTTTTGCAGTGGCTGGCGCACGTTGATTTTGTGCTTTTTGCGCAGCGAAAGCACCAATGAGGAGATGCGCTGGGCATAATCCATCCTTTCCTCCAAACCTTTGTCGATCATGTCGTCGCCAGCGGGTTCGATCAGCGCGAGGTGCACCGATTCGAAAGGCTCGTGGCGGGTCACCTTGTTCAGGTTTTGGTACAACCAGTCGGCAAAGAAGGGAGCGATGGGCGCCATCAGCTTGGCCAGGGTCGTGAGGCATTCGTACAAGGTTTGGTAGGCCGAGATTTTATCGTCGGTATAGTCGCCCTTCCAGAAGCGGCGACGGCAGAGGCGGATGTACCAGTTGCTCAGTTGCTCGTCCACAAACTGCATCATCTTGCGGGCCGCGTTGGTCGACTCGTATTGCGCCAAGTCGGCATCTACCTCGTTGATGAGGCTATGCAGCGCGGAGAGGATCCAGCGGTCGATCTCCGGGCGTTGCCACATCGGGATATCGGCCTCCATGTGGCGGAACTTGTCGATGTTGGCGTACAATGCGAAGAAGGAGTAAGTATTGAACAGTTTGCCAAAAAACAAACGGGTCGTTTCTTCGATGCCAGCCAGGTCAAAGCGCAGGTTGTCCCACACCTGGGCGTTGGAGATCATGTACCAGCGGGTGGCGTCGGCACCGTATTTGTCAACCGTTTCGAAGGGGTCGACTGCGTTGCCCAGGCGTTTGGACATTTTCTGGCCATTTTTGTCCAGCACCAAACCATTGGATACCACGTTTTTGAAGGCCACACTGTCGAACACCATCACGGCGATGGCGTGCAGGGTATAAAACCAGCCCCGGGTTTGATCCACGCCCTCGGCGATGAAGTCGGCAGGGTAACGGAACTCAAAGCCCTCCTTGTTTTCAAAAGGATAGTGCCACTGCGCATAAGGCATGGCGCCAGAGTCGAACCAAACGTCGATCAGGTCGAGTTCGCGGTACAGCGGCTCGCCGTTGTCGGCTACCAGTACGATCTCGTCAATGTAGGGACGGTGCAGGTCTTTGGGTACGGCCTGGTTTTTGCCCAGGGCGGCATTGGCCTTGTTGACTTCGGTTTGTAGTTCGGCTACTGAACCGATGCATTTTTCTATCGTACCTTCCTTGTTGCGCCAGATTGGGAGCGGGATGCCCCAGTAGCGCGAGCGGGAGAGGTTCCAGTCTTGCAGGTTTTCGAGCCATTTGCCAAAACGGCCTTCACCCGTTGAAGCGGGTTTCCAGTTGATGGTTTGGTTCAGCTCGAACATCCGCTCCTTCTTGGCCGAAGCTTTGATGAACCAGCTGTCTAGCGGGTAGTACAACACCGGGCGATCGGTACGCCAGCAGTGAGGGTAGGAGTGGACGTATTTTTCGGAGACAAAAAGTTTGTTCTCCTCCTTGAGTTTGATCACGATGTCGACGTCCACGGGGCGCTCTTCCACCTGGCCGTAGTCTTTGACGAAGCGGCCTGCGAAGTCGGTCACTTCTTTGACAAACTGCCCGTGGCGATCCACCAGGGGCATATCGTTGCCCAATTCGTCTTTGACCATCAGGGGCACGATGCCGTACTGCTTGGCCACCTTGAAGTCGTCCGAACCAAAGGTGGGGGCGATGTGTACGATTCCGGTACCGTCCTCGGTGCTTACGAAGTCGCCCAAGAGTGCGCGAAAAGCGGGGCCATCCGGCTTTACGTAAGGCAACAACTGCTCGTACTCGGTATTTTCCAACTCGGCTCCTTTCAATTCCGCTACAATTTCAATGTAGGGGATGGGTTTGTTGCCGGGTTTGAGGTCTTCGGGTTTGAGATCGGGGTTTTGCTCTGAGAAGTAGGAGCTGAAGCGGTCTTTGGCCAAAATCACCACGATGGGCGCTCCGGTGTAACGGTTGTAGGTGCGCACCTTGAGGTAGGTGATGTTGCGCCCGAGGGCTACAGCGGTGTTCGAAGGCAGGGTCCAGGGCGTGGTGGTCCAGGCCAGGAAGTACTCGTTGTCGCTGCCCACTATTTTGAACATGGCCACCGCCGAAGTATCGCTGATTTCTTTGTATGCGCCGGGCATGTTCAGCTCGTGCGAGCTGAGGCCAGTGCCTGCGGCGGGCGAGTAAGGCTGGATGGTGAAGCCTTTGTATAGCAAGCCCTTGTTGTACAGCTGCTGCAAGAGCCACCAAACCGACTCGATGTAATCGTTTTCGTAGGTGATGTAGGGATTGTCCAGGTCTACCCAGTAGCCGGTTTTGCGGGTGATGTCGTCCCAACGGTCCTTGTACATCATCACCGTTTCGCGGCACTTCTGGTTGTATTCGTCTACACTGATGCTTTTGCCGATGTCATCTTTGGTGATGCCCAGCGCCTTTTCTACACTCAATTCGATGGGCAAGCCGTGGGTATCCCAGCCGCCTTTGCGCTCCACCCGTTGGCCTTTCATGGTGTGGTAGCGACAAAAAATATCTTTAATGGTACGCGCCATCACGTGGTGGATGCCGGGCATCCCGTTGGCCGAGGGCGGACCTTCGTAAAATACATAACTGTTCTCAACCGCTCTTTGCGCGATGCTCTTCTCAAAAATGCCCTCTTTTTCCCAAAATGCGCGTATCTCCCGATCGATTTCCGGTAAATTGAGTTGCTTGAATTCCTTGTACATGCCAGTTGAAAATTTTGAAGGTGCAAAGATAGTTCTTTTGCAAGAATATATTGAGCGTATGAACACCCCGAACTTGATTTTAGGTTCCCCATCCCCTTGTTTATCAAGTGCTGAAGATTTATTTTACCCCTCGGTTTAAAACAAACATCCATGAAAACACTCGGTACTATCCTATTCCTTTTCATTTTCTGCCAAATTTTGCTCGCCCAGCCCAGCAAATTCCCCCCCATCAACGACATCGCCAAGGACAAATCC
>JAIXOO010000423.1 GCA_027486765.1 Saprospiraceae bacterium | reverse complement strand
GGCATCATGATCAACAACCTGATCATGAACACCAAGCACGCCGGGATCGGCTTATGGGGGGCCAAAAACGCCCAGATTTACCACAATACGGTGGTCAATGCGGGGCAAAACGAAATGGCTACCCTTTTCTTTAACGTAGGTGATGTGTGGCTGAGCGATACCAAGTCGGTTCGCCCAGGCAACATCAACGCCAAGATTCAGAACAACCTTTTTGTACAAACTGCCTCCCAAAACCTGCCCATGTTTCGCATCCGGGAGAGTGCGGGTTCCAAAACCAATGTGATCGACAACAATGTGTATTTCCGCAACGGAGGCAAACCTGTTTTTATCAATGACGCCATCACATGGGAAGACCTCAGCCTCACGCAATGGAAATCCCAAAACGGGACCGATCAAAAAAGCCTGGAACTAGACCCCAAGATTGACGCCAAAGGCCACTTGGTTACCGGAAGCCCTTGCATTGGCAAAGCCATTCCAATCCCGATGATTACCCATGATGTGGATGCGGGCTTGCGCGACAACAGCCCGGATATTGGGGCCGATGAGTTTAACATTGCTTCGGGAGTAAAAAACACACCTGCTAAAACTGGCTTACAACTGCACATCAAACAAAACCCCATCGAGGGTGAAACCCTCTATTTTGCCCTAAACGCTGAACAAAAACTCAATGCCAACCTGCATATCCTGTCCATTAGTGGCCAGGTACTCAAAAGCAGAAACATGAGCCTCCCTTCTGGTGAAACCACCCAACAATGGTCATTGGCCGAACTGCCCGCTGGAACCTACATCCTCAATTTGTACGGCCAAAGTGCTCTTTTTGTAAAACCTTAAAACACCTAAAATCGATACAATACCATGAGAAATCCAATCTTTCAGTTTTGGGTAAGTCTACTGCTGTGCTTATCCCTCTACACCTTTCTGGATGCCCAACCCATTAAAATTCAAACTCAAGTACCAAGAACAACCAACACCATTTTCCAACGGCAACCCATCGCCGACGGCGTATATTTCCTAAAAGTGCTCAATACGGGCAAGTACCTCGGGGTGGCAGGCATTGATCCGCGCAATGGGGCAGCCTTGATCCAATGGGACTTTGTGAACGCCGCCAACCACAAATTTGAACTCAAAAACATCGGTAACAACGTCTTCACCCTGAAGGCCATGCACAGCAACCGCTACCTGAATGTAGCCGGACTATCGCAAGACAACAACGCCGCCATCATCCAGTGGGATTACGTGAATCAGGCGAACCTGCATTTTTCCTTGATCGCCAAAGACAATGGATTTTACATCCGTTGTGAACAATCACAAAAATACTGGAACCTTTATGGTGGGAATGACCAGGCGGCTAATGGTATTGCCGTCGTTCAATACGCCGGAGCAGGAGCTATTTTTGCGCTGGAACTGGCCGAATCTGCTTTCAAGGTGAACAAAGATCAACTGGAAAAAGTCGGCTCAGCGATATCCCGGAGCTTTGAAAAAACGCGACGGACTGCTGATGGTGTTACCCTGACTTCCCGCTACCAGATTGCACCACCCATGACCACAACGGCTGGTGCCAAAAGCAACAAAGCCCGGATCATCAGCAATAAACCAGCGCCTTCCTCGGAGGTCAATTGTGAGTCCTCGCTCATTCGCATCAGCTTGGACGACAACTCTTTTATGACCGCCGACATTGCCTCCCAGGTAAGTGAAGTGGTACCCGGTTCCGTGTTCAACATCATGGATTATCTAAGCGGCTCCTGGAAACGACAAACCGATGCCTTAAAACCCATGGTGCTTTCTGCAGATGTCAAAAATGTGATTGCAGGTGGAACGGTAATCCAGGAAGTTCAAAACCCCCTCAAGCACAACCTTCAGCAGGCCATTGCCAATCTGTACGGGCAATTTTCCAGCGACAAGGAAAAACAGACCAACCTGACTTACAATGCCACCATCAAAGAGGTGCACAACGAAGCCGATTTTCAGCTGCAAATTGGAGCAGGTGCCCATTACTTGACTTACAGCATCGACAATCTTTTTAACTTTCAAAGGAGCTCAAAAAGCACTTACTTGTTGGTAGACATCAGTAAAATCATGTTCACCATCGAAGCCAATGCTCCCCAAGGTGGCTTTTTTACCGACGATGCCCTGAATCAAGATCCTAACCTGGTGTACTTGAAAAAAGCTGATTACGGTTTGCGCATCCTGGCCAGTGTGGAAATCAAAGAATCGCTGGAAGTGATTGCGAACAAACTCAAGGTCAAAGTAGAGGCTTTTGTGGCAGGTGCCAACGTGGATCTGGATCTGATGAGCCGGGAATTGAACAAGGAAATGACCATCAAAATGTTTGTAGTCGGTGGTCAATCTCGTGACGTTGTATCGGCATATAGCCTTAGTGATTTGAAAAGCCGGGTGCAAAGCATCGAAAGTAGCCTCAATTACCACAACTGCCAGCCCATCCGCTACACCATCGCCACTACCCGCGACAACTGGATCGTGAGTTACAACACCGCCACCGACGAATTCATCAAACAAACCTGCACACCACCAGCTGTAAAAGCCGCCGGAGCTGCCGTGGAACTCAGTGGCTTGATGCTCAAAGGCGGACCTGAAGGAGGTGATCTGAGCATGTATGGCAAAGTTTGGGCCATGGCTTACCAGGGAAATAATGCCGAAGTACCCGCAGAAAGAGGTCAGAATATGCTTCTGGATTTACCCGGCGAACAAAGTGTCGACCTCGACAACCAGGGTAATTCCATCGTTCCTGGAAGTACCGTGAAATTCATTTTCCCTCCCGGTACCGCCGAGGGTGGCTACATCGACATTTATTTTGCGCTTTTTGAAAAAGATGCCAATCCCGACTATGCCTACGGCGATGGCGACGACGACCACTTCACCTTCCGCTACCTCGACAACACCAAAACTTGTGAAACGGGCAAAACCAGCCGCCGCCTTTGCCGCAAACGATTTTACCTCAACGAATTGCCCCAATACGACTACCGCGAAGAGTTTTCGGAAGCTGGCGAAGTGATCAGCCTTACCCGTTTGAATATTTCCAAACTTCCCATCAATCAATAAACCATGCGTCTACTTTTGTTATTTTGCATAGGTATTGTGCTTTTTAATACCGGATTTGTTCAGGCACAAAAAACACAACCCAAACCGGAATGGGGCAACCTGGGCGGTGGCCCTGGGCACAAATTTCCAATCAGCGTCGCTTATGGCCCGGATAAACTGGCTGTTTTTTGGGATGCTGGCGAAACCATCTTTTGTCGACGCTGGCAGGACAATACCTGGTCATCCTGGGAAACTATCCCTTGGCCGCATGGTGACGGGGATGAAAGGGGGCGACTCAAAGTCATTTCCTGGGGCCCCGGGCGAATGGATGCATTCACTACCTTGGAAGGCCATCTGTACCATACGTATTGGGATGGAAAAAAATGGAGTGCCTGGGATCACCGCGGTGGGGGCGACCTGGAGGGCGAAGTGGAACTGGTGAGTTGGGCACCGAATCGCCTGGATATTTTTGCCATCACCACAGCCGGAGGCCTCAAACATACCTGGTGGGACAACGGTTGGGGCAACTGGGAAGAACTGCGCAATGGCAAATTGCCCATCGATGATGGTTTCGTCCGAGTTACTTCCTGGGGGCCTGGTCGTTTGGACATATTCGCCCAAGTTAGCCAAAGAATGGAGCACCTGTGGTGGGACAACGGCTGGAGCAAATGGGAAAACCTGGGCGGTTTGACCGAAGGCCGTTTTACCGTAGTCTGTTCTGATGTCAACCGCATTAACTTGTATGCTCCAGGAGTGGATGGAAAAATCTGGGGCTTGCACTTTTATCCTACTGGGTGGAACAACTGGTTTGAATTACATATTCCCGTCAAGCTAGGCTCAGCGCTCCACTCAATAAGTAGGCAAAAAGGCGGTGTGGATCTGTTTTATACGGAACCGAATGGCTCCTTGGGCTACCGTGAAACGACCGCGGAAGGCGCAATCAACGTCCGAAATCTGGGTGGGTTCATGTTGGGAGGGTTATCGGCTGCCTCCTGGGGCCCAGATCGACTCGATGTGATTGTACTGGGCGGCGATCGACAGTTTTACCACCTACCCTGGGATGGTCAAAATTGGGGTTATTGAGTTTGGGCTTATCATTTTGGCGCAGCCAAAATCAGCTTCTCATTGTTTCAAAACATCTTTTTATGAGTACTCAAAAAAACCGGGGCCGCTGCCTCCTGCTTCTTCTCGCGCTCGCTCTACTCAGTTGGGGCATGTACGAATGCCAATACCAATACAGCTATTGGCGCGACTACCAAATCCGCCCTTGGGCCTACAGCAAAGACAAAAATGCCAAATTGCTGGTCGGAGCGTGGCAAGGTAGCTACATCGACCCAGATGGAATTGCCAAATCCATCACCCTAGAAATTTTTGAACCCTTGTCCGACAAGGAGCGCCGTAAACAAGCCAATCGCAGTAGCCGCAGGCGCACCCGTGGTGGCTTGGGCTCCCGCAAAGAAAAACGCCTATTCGAAGGTGTGGCTACGGTAACCAGTCGTTTAGGGAAAGAAGATTATGTCCTGCATGGCTCCGTTGGCGAGGATGATTTCCACCAATTCAAATTACAATTCGGCGCAGCCGATGAAGCCAAACGCCTGCAACCAAACTTCGCGCTCAACCTCAGTGAATCTGGTCAGTGGGCCGAAGATGCCATGACTTTGCGGATGGGCTTCTCTTATTTCAAAGCGGATGGCTCAAGCTTTTCAAGCAGCGCTGATCCACGATATGATCATATCTCAACCCTCGTTTTGAAGCGCAAATAAGATTTTTTACCCTACAACACACAAAAAATGTTCAATAAAACCATGTCTTTGATGCTCATGCTATGCATCGCTACCTTTGGTTTTTTACCTGCCACCCATGCACAAAGCATTGTAGGCAAATGGAAACGTACTGCAGTCATACTCACTGAATCCGACGGTAAAGTGACCGATGTCCACGCAATGGCAGCAAAAGCACTGCCTTGTGCTGCCATGCTCATTTATGAATTTACAGCCAATGGACTACAAAAAAACATCATTCCAGCTGAATGCGCCAAAACAATGCAAGTAATGGCGGATATGTATGCGGACATCAAATACACTTTGGTAGGCAACAAATTGACCATCGATGGGGTGGAAAGTTTGGAACTTCCAGCCTCCATCTACACCATCAAATTTCAAGGGGATATGATGACCTGGGATTTTAGTTATACCAACAATCCCAAGTACCCCAATCCCACCAAAGCCAAACACATGAGCATTGTGTATAAAAAACTTTAAAGCTTAAAATCGCATCAACTCCCTTCTCAACTCCGTCGTCAAACCCGCATACACCAACAACTTGAACTCCTGCCCACTCATGTTCATGACATTGGTGTATTGTGTGCGCAGATCGGTCAGCGTGCGGTTGCCATCGTACAAGCGGATGACCTGCCAGGTATTGGTTTTTTCAGCCACGGGTTTGATGTGTACCCTGATCGGCAGTGGGTTTTGATGCGCCAGATAAAACAAATG
>JAIXOO010000306.1 GCA_027486765.1 Saprospiraceae bacterium | reverse complement strand
TGAAAATTAAGTTTGACACTCCCGGTGAGCTTGATATCTTCGCTAGTTGGAAGGGGAAGGGTCAATGGCGTTATCCCGTTTCTCAGATTGGACATCACATCGTGAAAACTGCCACCGGGGAGCTTGCAGAGGTGGCACATTTGCTCGATTTCTTTTGCGTCTGATGTGTATTTCGGTGAAAGGAAGGTTTTAAAATCCTCCTTGGTATCGTAAATGACTGTGTTGTCTTTTAAATCGGCATACAATTTTTTACGATCAGGATCCACATTTATCTTGTCCAAATTCATTTGTATGCTATACAGTTGGTCGTCGTTGGTATAGAATTTCCACTTTTGCAGTACCGGGAAAATTTTTCTTTCCATATCAAGCGAGCCATTTTCTGTATATTTATTTTCGAGGGAAATTAAAAAAACAGTACTGCTGCTGCCAGGTTTTGGAAGCCGATTGCCTACCACCACACAATGTTCTTCATTATTGGTTGGCTCTGAATTGATACGGGTATAGCCCAAATATTTCAGTTCGTCGAGCGAACCTGGAATTATTGAAAGTGCAAAATTCGTAAGATCAATTGCCTGAATAGGTTTATCCTCGATAAAAGTTAAATCATCTGCGTTTTGAATTCCTAAGGCACTACCAAGATCAGTAAGGGTTTTATTTCTATTTCCATCTAATGTAAACAAATCGGAATACAGATGAGTAACTTCCTTGATGGTATTCAACTCACTCTCGTCCACCAGTAAAAGGTACAACCAAGGGGCATGGGTGGTATTGTCATCTAATTTGGCTCCCCGCTCCCATAGCAAGGTGCTTCTGGTAAAGCTGATGCTCGGCAATGTGCCCTCAAAATCGCCTTGAGCTCCATCTTGCGGAAATACATTGTGAATCTCCGAGGGGGAAAGATAGAATCTTGGGCCATTGACATACAACTTTAGTTCTTGAGATGAGAAAGCTCCTGATTTCGTTGGGGCCGCTGGTGCTGTTTTATCCGCAGGTGGTGTATTGTCCTTGGCTGTCACATTCTGAGTGACATTTATTGTATATTCCCCATCCTTGAGGACAGGGAGGTGATTGTCGTAAAAGCTTATAGTAGATTCTGACATATTTTAGCTGTTTATGATGCGTAACTGAAACTCTTGGTTGCCCAGTAAGCGTCTGGCATGGTGATAACATCGAAGTCGGAGCCAGATACAATAGCGGCATCTTCTTTTTTGGGTTCTTTAGCTTTCAAAACTAAGCCGCCACAAAGATTGACCAGGTTGTTGTCCTGCGTGGGGGGTGGCGGTAATGTTCCCAAAGTGGGAACCTTTTGCCAAACAGAGGCAGGGTAGTTTTTAGTGATTATTTCAACCGTAAAATGGTCAGCGAAATTGAAATTACTTTTACCAGTTTTTTTAATCATTACGCTCAATTCCGAGGTAATCCTTGCCTTGTCTGTAGCCATAGGAGCTATTCCAAAATCATCAAGAGTGGTAATTTCGGAGTTGATGGCGATGGTGGTTTTGGTTAGCGGTGTTTCTGTTGGATCGCTCCACCCAGAAACTGTTTTTAGAGGAAATGCTGAAGAAATATCCAGTTCCAATTCCTTGGGATTGACCAAATAGATGTTCTCTTTTGGGCCTATTTCTATTTTACTTAGCATCCCATTGGTCAATGCCGCGCTGACAACTTTATCCTTGTCGGGGAGCAGGGTATCCTGGAACGCTTCCCAGGAGATAGGCTGCGGCGTGTTTTGGGCGGCTCCAAAATCCACCGCCACCGTGAAGGAGACAAAGAAGTGTACGTTCAATACGGCATGTCCCGCAAAAGGCGGACCCCAGAAGGTTATATCGCCATTGATGTCAAATTCCACGGTTTTATGAATGCTGAAGAACAATAAATCTACATCGATGGTTGCCCCCACGTGCAAGTCAGCATAAGCGTGACCGATATAATGCTTGGGCTGCCACCAAACGATGAAATCCAGCCCTGCGTTGAAATGCACGAAGATATTGAAGCTGCCGCCCGAGTTGAAATTCGCCGACAAGTGGCCGCCGAACATAAACGCCTCAGGCACGACGGCAAAGTACATTTCCGCTTTCACATCCAGTTTAGGGAATGGTTTCCACGTAAGCGCCATACGGGCCACGTTTTGCGGATAGTAGGGTTTGGGTTTGTACAGCGGGCTATAGCCGCCAAAGGTCAATACAAAATCGCCCGCCTTGCCGCCATTCCACTTGCCACTGGTTTGGTCTTTTGAGAAAAGCAACACCGCAAAGCCGCCTGAAAGCACCACCCTGGGATCTTGAATATAAGAGCCCGGCATTACATCACCCCTGATTTCTACCACACCTCGCTCGGGCAGGATGGTGGCCACAATGCCAATATCGAACTTGGCTAATGCGGGAGTATTGGCATTTCCAGTCGGGTTTTTGGGAAATACCATTGATGACTTGCCCAATAAATCAATCTCAAACTCGTGCCCAAACTTGAATATAGCCAGCGCGAAGGTGCTGATCATTTTGAACGACTCTATCCTGACACCCACTGCCACCCAATAGTCGCCTTGGCTGGCGGGGATATCGGTTTTAATCGTGGCAAAATCAGGTGTGATGCCTGTTACTGCCGGATTTACCAAAGCATGGCTTGCTATGG
>JAIXOO010000144.1 GCA_027486765.1 Saprospiraceae bacterium | reverse complement strand
GGCGACCAATTGCCGTTTTCCGGCATGGGGCCCATCCAGCAAAGTTGTTCCCCTTTGGCGATGGGTTTGCCCACATACAAACCCTCCAATGAGGTTCGGCTCAAGTGCCCATATAGCGTGTAAAAATGCAAGTCCGGGCTCACCCGATGTTCCAAAATGATGGCCGGCCCATAATCCCGATCGGCGGCATTGTCTTGAAAACTGTGTACAACCCCAGCCAGCGGCGCAAAAACTGGCGTACCCTCAGCCATAAACACATCCAAACCAATGTGTACACTGCGCCATTCCGGGCCTTCATTGCCTTGCACTTCATAGGCATCGGTGGTGTAAAAAGGGCGGGCCTCGTTGTAGCGGCCAATCGCGACCTCGGCATTGGCGGCCCGCATGGTGGCGACAATCTGCTGATGCAACAACTCCGCATCGGCAATGTCCGCATGATTGCCCAACTCAGGGCTGCCTACACTACAATCCAACCACAATGCGGTTTTATGGCGTAAATCGGCCTTGACCAGTGGCGCAAACTCAGCCGCGTTTTGCCTGGCCCAAACTTCAAATTGGGCCATTTTCGGGTGTGCTGGCCAGCCACAGGCTTCCCGTACTGTATAATTAACCAGCGCAGGAGGAATTTGCCGCAGTTTTGCCAACAAATCCCAGGCCGGGCGGTCGCTGATTTGCAAGTACTCGTTTTCAGGGTTTGCCAACAAGTTTTGCGCCGAACAAACCACACTGATCAACAAACGGGCGATGATCAAGGGGAACAACACCTCTGCCTCTCGTTCTTGCAATGGGAAAAAGTGGTGGTAGCCCCGCGTCATTTGGCGAATCACTGCCAGAGGATCAGGTTTGTCCATTGCGGCATAAGCGATGGCAATGGCCAGTTCATTGAGGGTATGGGTATAAGCAGCATCGCCAAAGTCAATCACCCCGGGTACTTCAGGATCGAGTGGATCAAAACTCAGCAGGAGGTTGTAATCGTTGGCGTCGTTGTAGCACACACTTTGGCGCAGCTGGGGCAAATGAGGTAAGGCTTTTTGTTCAAATAAATTCAATGCCCATTCGGCCAGCGCATTTTTATTAGGGTCTTGTATGGCCCCCAAGTGGTCTTTGGTCCAAATTGCTTGCGAAGAATCCCATTTGATCCAGCGATGGGCAGCAGGGTGGTCAAAATCGGCGAGTGCGGCACTGAGTTTGCCACACAGGGCACCTACTTTTTCCAGCAGTGCTGGCGTGTGTGGATTGGCTTCCGCAAAACAGCGGCCTTCCACCCAGGTCAAGGCACGCAGGTAGCGCAGTTCTCCGCCGGGGAAATGGTGATGGACTATCGTTTCACCTTCAATACTTTTTAGGGGCACGGGGATTTCCAGTCCCAGCCCGGCAGCCTGCAGGTGCTGCATCATGGCATTTTGAAATTCCAGTTCGGGCACATTGCTTTGGGCATGGGCGATTTTGAAGCAGAATTTTTCTCCTGCACTGCTTTCGATTAGGAAATTCAGGTCAATTTCTCCACTGAGTTGTTTGATCTGGCCTTGCAGCTGGAAATAGTGGAAAGCGAGTTCCTGTAATTCGGTGATGGATATGAACATGTGTTGGATGCTTCTTTTTTGGACTAAATGACACCTGGTTTAGCTGGTACAAGTCTCCAGACTTGTACCCACATTTTCGCGTCTCTGACGCACGCGCAACGCGAAAGTACTGAGTAAACACACGTCAGAGACGTGTCGATATTGGTACAAGTCTGGAGACTTGTACCAGCTAGCGCCAGCCCTAAATAACGCCTAGCCTGCGGAGTTCCCAATAACAGCGTGCGGTAGCTTGAATGTCCACCAAGGCGTCGTGGGCACCTTTGAGTTCTTGTTTGAAGAGTTTGTAGTACAGTTCTTCAAGCTTGGGCCATTTGTAGCCTCCCCTCGGGCTGTTGGCAGGTAAAGCGCAATGCATGATGACTTCCGGGCTGGTCATGGTGCAAAACTTGCGTACAGGTAGCAAGGGATCCTGCTTAATCAGGCGGTAATATTCCGCCCCAACGATGGCGTGGTCGAAATTGACATTGTGCGCCACCAGCAAGGAAGTCCGCTCCAAGAGTAAGTTGAATTCATCCAGCACGGTGTTTAAATCATGCCCTTCTGCCAAAGCCCGTTCTGTACTAATGCGGTGAATTTTGACCGAGGCTGCTGGTATGTCGTACCCCTCGGGCTTAACGATGTAACTGCGTTCTTCCAACAAAGTCCCTTCTTCATCGTACAACAAACAGGCCAATTGCACCATGCGCGGCCAGTTGCTGACTTGTTGGATGGGGGCACTCCAGTTGAGGGGCAAGCCTGTGGTTTCGGTATCGAGAAATAAGATCATTGCAGTCAATATTTGGGGACGACAATGTACATATTTTTTTGAATTGACGTAGGGGCAGCCCTTGCGGTTGCCCTGTACTTATATTTAATGCAATAAGGGCAACCGCGAGGGTTGCCCCTACCCCCCTTTTATGGGGTTTCAACTTCCACAATTACCCTTATCTTTGAGGCATTGAAAATGATTGGTTATTTGTTTTTTACACCTTTAGATGGTCCAGATTAAAGCCATTTCTACATTACCATCTACAGAGAAAACGTCTGAAGCCCTGTTAAACAAAATACATTACCTCCATAGAGCCCTCATATCCTGCCCGGAATTATTGAGGGCTCTTCTTTTCCTGCCCTAAGTAAACACCCTTTCAGCGCCTGTAAATGATACAGGCGCTGATCGCGTACCTCTTTATTGCATTGTGCCTATTTATTTCATTTCCGTTCCTTATGTTTGTACAAAAATCTGTCCAGGCACACGCATGAATTTAGACAACGCAAAACTCGCCCTCAAGCGATACTTCGGTTATGATCAATTTCGGCCCTTACAAGCGGACATCATCCGGGCCATTTTTTCAGGAAGAGACGCTCTGGTGCTGATGCCCACCGGAGGTGGAAAATCAGTCTGTTTTCAAATTCCGGCAGTTACCCTTCCCGGCACTTGTATTGTAGTTTCTCCTTTGATCTCGCTGATGAAAGACCAGGTTGAAGGGCTGCGTGCCAACGGCATTGCGGCGGCTTTCATCAACAGTGCCATTGATTCTCGGGAGCAGTTGCGCGTAGAGGAATCTTTTTATGCGGGCGAGTTGCACCTCTTGTATGTTTCCCCTGAAAAACTGGTTTCCGGCAATTTTATCTCCATCCTCAAACGGGGAAAAATCAATCTTTTTGCCATCGACGAAGCCCATTGTATCTCGGCTTGGGGACACGATTTCCGCCCGGAATACACCCAAATGGGCATGCTCAAACAACATTTCCCCAAAGTCCCTGTGGTGGCACTTACCGCTACTGCCGACAAGTTGACCCGCAAAGACATCGTGGATCAACTCAAATTGGAAGAGCCCGAAATATTCATCGCTTCCTTTGATCGGCCCAATTTGAGCCTGGAAGTCCGCCCTGGTCAGCAACGCTTGCAACAAATCGAAGATTTCGTCCGCAAACACCCCAAACAAGCGGGCATCATTTATACCCTCAGCCGCAAAGCCACCGAAGACATTGCCGACAAACTGAAACAAAAAGGTTTCAAAGCCGAAGCCTACCACGCAGGCTTATCGCCCGACCGCCGTTCTAAAATCCAGGACCACTTCATCAACGACAACCTGCAAATCGTCTGTGCCACCGTGGCCTTTGGCATGGGCATTGACAAATCCAACGTGCGTTGGGTCATCCACTACAATTTGCCCAAAAATCTGGAAGGCTATTATCAGGAGATTGGTCGGGCCGGACGAGACGGGGCCAAAGCCGACACCCTATTGTTTTACAGTTTTGCCGACGTAAGTATGTTGCGCGACATCCTTCAAAACGGAGAAAATGCCGCTCAGAATGAAATCCAACTGGTGAAGCTGGAACGCATGCAACAATACGCCGAATCCCTGGCTTGCCGTCGGCGCATCCTCTTGGCTTATTTTAGCGAAAACTTGAGCGAAAACTGTGGCAATTGTGACATTTGCCGCAATCCGCCTCAATCCATGGACGGCACCGTGATTGCCCAAAAAGCCCTTTCCGCCGTATATCGCCTCAATGAACAGGTACCGATGGGCATGCTCATCGATGTGTTGCGCGGTTCCGCGCGTCGGGAGATCAAACAGTTGGGTTACGATACCATTAAAACGTATGGTGCTGGCCGGGATTTTTCCCAATGGGACTGGCAACATTACCTCATGCAGCTCATCAATTTGGGCTACCTCGAAGTAGCCTATGATGCCGCCAATGTGCTGCGCCTGACCTCTGCAAGTCAGGAGATTTTGTTTAAAAATCGCAGCGTAGAGCTCATCAAACCGACCAGCTACAAAGAGCGTCAGGAGGAAGAAAAAGCCAGCGCCAAAATCAAGGCACCAACCCAGCTCAAAAAAGAGCGTTTGCGCGACGAACTCTTTGAACACCTGCGCCAAATCCGCAAGGAAATCGCCCAAAAGGAAGGCATTCCACCCTACCTCATTTTTTCCGATGCCACCCTGGAAGAAATGGCTTTCAGCAAACCCCAAACCGAAGACGACATGCTGGCGGTATCGGGGGTTGGGGAGAAAAAACTGGTGCAGTTTGGGTACCGATTCATCAAAGCCATTCGGAATTACGAAAAAAAATAAAAAGGGGCGACAAAAAAACATTTTTTTTGAAAAACTCCATTTCAACTAGTTATTTTTGGGACTCCATGCCTCCTTTTAATCTAGTGTTTAAAAAGTATACCGTTGAAAAGAATGAAAAAAAAGTATGCCATTATTGATGTAGAAACAACTGGAGGAAAAGCATCACGCGATCGCATTACCGAAATTGCCATTGTGTTGCACGATGGTACTCAAATCATCGATGCATGGGAAAGCCTGATCAATCCCGAAACGCCCATTCCCTGGAACATCACGGTTTTGACGGGCATCAATGATGCAATGGTGGAAAAGGCACCGCGTTTTTTTGAAGTAGCCCGCAAAATTGTGGAAATGACCGAGGGGGCCGTTTTTGTAGCCCACAATGCACGTTTTGATTACAGCTTCATTGGGGAGGAATTCAAACGTTTAGGGTATACTTATACGCGGCGGCAATTGTGCACCTTGCGCCTGGCGCGTCAAACCCTTCCAGGCTTGCATGCCTATGGCTTGGATGCCCTTTCCCGGCATTTCGACATCCAAAACCATGCCCGCCACCGCGCGATGGGTGATGTACAGGCGACCATTAAAGTGCTGGAATACATTTTGCAACACGAAGACAATCGGGAAAAGGCGGACTTGTTGATCAACCTTGGCATCAAAGAATCGATGCTGCCCAACAACCTCAGTTTGGAAACCATCCACGCTTTGCCCGAAGCTTGTGGTGTGTATTATTTTCACAACGAAGCCAATGAAGTGGTGTATGTGGGGAAAAGCATCAACATCCAAAAACGCATCGCAGAACATTTTGCAGACAGGACCGATAAGGCCCAAAAACTCCAGGATCAGGTACACGACATCAGCTACGAAGTCACCGGGAGTGAATTGATGGCGCTTTTGCACGAGTCTTTTGAAATCAAACGCCTCTTGCCTGGCATCAATCGGGCCCAACGTACCCGCAAGTTCCCCTACGTAGTGCACAGTTACCACAATCCTGAGGGGTACCTCTGCTTTGGGGTGGCCGAAACAGCCGCCAAAACCCGCCGCAAACTGGAGATCCTGGCAGAATTCCCCAAAGTTTCTTCCGCCAAAGGCCGCATGAGCAGCGCCCGCCAAAAATTTGAGTTGTGCGAAAAACTCTTCAACTTTAACCCCAATGCTGCTGGCCCCTGCTTTCATTACCACATCCAACAGTGCGCAGGAGCCTGTATCCAAAAAGAATCCCCAGAGGAGTACAATGAGCGAGCCCTGCGGGCCAAAGAATACCTGTGCCAGATTTTTGACCATAATTTTTTCATCATTGATCAAGGGCGTGAGGAGGAGGAATGCGCCATCGTGTTGGTAGAAGATGGTCATCTAAGGGGCTATGGCTACCTGGAACGCGAGGCCGTAGTACTTGACCCCGAAACCCTGCGCAATGCGGTAAAACCTGTAACCGGCAATGCCGAAACGAATCGAATCATTGCGCGTTTTTTGAGCGAAAATCCGCAGGTGGAGATCCTGAAATTCTAGGTTAAACTATAACAAACAAACAACATGAAAAAGCATTACTTCGGGTTAATTCTGCTCCTCTTGGCAGGGCAAACCTTCGCTCAATCCAATCAAGCTTGGCGCGGAAAAAAATGCAGCGTAGTCATCACCTACGACGACGCCATCAACCAACACCTGGACAACGCCCTGCCCCTGTTGGACTCCTTGGGCCTCAAAGCCACCTTTTATGTAACTGCTTTTTCGGCCTCAGTCCAAACGCGCCTCAATGAGTGGAAAAAATTGGCCACCAATGGCCATGAACTCGGCAATCACACCCTGTACCATCCCTGCATCGGCGGCCCTGGCCGCGAATGGGTCAGCCCCGAAAACGACCTGCGTAACTACAGTGTACAACGTATGCTCAACGAAGTACGCATGACCAACTTGTTTTTACAATCCCTGGATGGCAAAACCAAGCGCACTTTTGCCTTCACCTGCGGCGACATGAAAATTGGCGATTCTTCCTTCATCAAGCCACTCAAGAATGATTTTGTAGCCGCCCGGGCAGTGCGCAATGAGATGCACAAGGCACATGAGATTGACCTGTACAACGTAGATTGTTACATGGTCAATGGCCATACGGCTGAACAAATGATCGAATGGGTCAAAAAAGCCATGGAGACCCAATCCTTACTCGTTTTGTTGTTCCACGGCGTAGGCGGTGGCAACGGTCTGGACGTGTCCATACCCGCCCACCGGACTTTGTTGCGGTTTTTGAAACAAAATGAAAAAGACATCTGGATTGCGCCGATGGTCGAAGTGGCCGAACACATCAAAGGATTACAGTGATCAGGAAGGGAAATGAAATAAAGTAAACGGGTTGACTTGGCTATTTTTTGATTTGGCAAGGCAAGAGGAAGGCGCATAGTACACTACGCAACTGACGAGTAACGCAGCGAAATCAACAAAGAGCCTGTCAAGGGTTTACTTTATTTCATTTCCCTTCCTTAAGTGCCGTGTTAACACCATTAACATTTCATTTAAACTTTTACAAGAGCCATTGCGTTTTGTTCTCATAAATCGCACTAAATTTGT
Source organism: Saprospiraceae bacterium (assembly GCA_027486765.1). Classification (GTDB taxonomy): domain Bacteria; phylum Bacteroidota; class Bacteroidia; order Chitinophagales; family Saprospiraceae; genus Haliscomenobacter. The sequence continues at coordinate 29,858 of JAIXOO010000144.1, read as the reverse complement.
GTAAGATTTAAAAAAACCAAAATCATAAAGTGATGAAAAAATTGTTTTTCGTAGCCGTACTGCTGATGGGTGCCGTTTTTGCTGTACAAGCGCAAGATACTAAAGCACCAAAGATGGTATTCGAAGCTGAAACCATCGATTATGGTAAAATCAAAGAAGGTGCTGAGCCTTATCGCGTATTCAAATTCAAAAACGTTGGCGATGCCGAGCTGATCATCACTTCTGCTCGTGGTAGCTGTGGTTGTACTGTTCCTACTTACACTGAGAAGCCAATCAAGGCTGGTGAAAGTGGCGAAATCAAAGTACGTTACGATACGAAGCGTGTTGGTCCTTTCACCAAAAACGTAACCGTAACCACCAACGAAAAAGAAAATACCCACCTGCTGACCATCAAAGGTGAAGTCCTGAAAGCTGAAGAGCAACAAGGTGTTCCTACCAAGACTGGCGGTGTGTTCAATAACTAATTGAGCGATTGTTTTTCACCAAAGAAAATTTGCTGAAAAAAATCCCAAAAAGCCTTGCACTTTCCGAAGTGTAAGGCTTTTTTTGTGTGCCGAATTCAGGTGTTTTATCAGGTAGAGCCGTTGCATGCAACGGCTCTACCTGATAAAACAAAAAAACCCTTGCTGAACCACTCCAGCAAGGGCCTCTAACCCAAACAAATAAACACAAAAACTACTTTAAGATTCAACAAAGTTACAGTACTTTTTTCAAGCAATCAAATATTTTATCAAAATTTTATTCCGCAAAAGTAAATTTTGAAAAACAGCATTTCTACATCAGTTAAATAACTTCCCTTTTCTACTCTTTATGAATTCTTTATTACCTTGCGCACCTCGTATAACGCAAAAAATTACTTTCTGCGTTATTTTGAACGAAAGCTCAAACTTTACTTTTACCTGTAATCGATAAAGCCATGCGTTTTTTGACTTTGGGTATGCTTACACTGCTTAGTGTAGGTTTACTATGGGTGTTGGATACCCACAATCCCTTTGGCAGCCCCGTGCCCGCAATGGGGCGTTTGCTCAATCCGGTCACTGGCTTTTGGGCCAACGCCGAAGCCCAGGGCCTTTTCCCCAACCAAAAATTGCAACTCTCCGGCTTAAACAGCCAGGTTGATCTTGTTTTTGACGAACGTCGCGTACCGCACATTTTCGCCGCCAGCGCCGAAGATGCCTTTTTTGCCCAAGGTTACATCACCGCATACAACCGTTTGTGGCAAATGGACATGTCGACCCGCAAAGTCAGCGGTCGCTTGGCAGAAGTGGTGGGTGAACGCGCCCTGGCTTCCGATTTGTTGCAACGCCGCAAAGGCATTGTGAAAGCAGCCGAAGCGACGCTCAAAGCCTGGGAAAACTCCCCCGAAGACAGTAAAGCGCTGCATGCCTACGTGGCGGGAGTCAATGCCTACATCAGTGCACTCAAACCGGCCCAATACCCCCTGGAATACAAACTGATGGGTTTTAAACCGGAGCCCTGGTCAGCCATGCGCTCGGTTCTATTCATCAAAGCCATGGCCGAAGACCTTTGCGCCCGCAACGAAGACCTGGCAGCCACCAACACCCGCACGATTCTGGGTGAAGAACGTTTCCGGGACTTGTTTCCAGAATACAATCCCAAACAATCCCCCATCATTCCCAGCGAGGTTAAATGGAATTTTGCACCCGTACAGCCCCAACCCCGGGTCGAAATGGCAGAAAGTATCCTCAGTGGTTTGTTTCCGGATCAGAATATTCCGCAGCCCTTTGAAGGGATCGGCAGCAACAACTGGGCCGTTGGGCCACAAAAGACCTTGAATGGCAATGCGATCTTGTGTAACGATCCTCACCTGGGCTTGACGCTGCCCTCGATTTGGTTCGAAATTCAAATGCAATGCCCGGATTTTAACGCTTACGGTGTATCTCTGCCAGGTTTACCCGGCATAGCCATTGGTTTTAACGAAAATGTGGCCTGGGGCGAAACCAACGTCGGCCAGGATGTACTCGATTGGTACGCCATCAAGTGGGCAGACAAGGAAAAACAAAGTTACCATTTCGACGGGGGCACCCGGCAATTGGAAACCCGTGAAGAGATCATCCAAGTCAAAGGCCGTAAGGAACCGGTCAAAATTCAGGTAAAATATACCCACTGGGGGCCACTGGTGTTCGGTGACTCAACCAACTCACCTTATTATAGCCTTGCCATGCACTGGTTGCCTTCGGAAGACCCCGGCAAACGGGATCATTATGAATTAGCCAGTTTCATTCGGCTGATGAAAGCAAAAAACTATGCCGATTACGATGCAGCCTTGACGGGCTACGATGCGCCAGCGCAAAACTTTGTTTTCGCCGCCCGCGATGGCGACATCGCTTTAAAAGTCAACGGAAAATTCCCGATTAAGCGCAAAGAGCAAGGCCGCTTCATCCAAGATGGTTCCTTATCTAACAACTCCTGGCAGGGGTACATCCCGCGCGAGCAAATCCCGCAGGTGCGCAATCCCAGTCGGGGTTTCGTCGCTTCAGCCAACCAACATTCCACTGACGAAACTTATCCTTACTATTACAATGGAGGTTTTGATGACTACCGGGGCCGTTTCATCAACCGCAGCCTGGAAGCCATGGACAGCATCACCGTCAAGGACTTGATGGCCCTGCAAAACAACCCGCACAGCTTACAAGCCGAAGAGGCATTGCCGCTGCTCCTCAAGTTATTGCCCCGCGAGCAGCTCAATGCGCAGGAAAAATCAGTGCTCAAAAAACTGGAAAAATGGGACGGCAACTACCAGTACCAAAAAACCGAACCTGCTATTTTTCAGGCCTGGTTTGACAGTACTTACATAATGAGTTTTGATGAAATCACTCGTTGGCGCGATTCGGTAGAGGTGTTGAGTGTGGAAAGTTGGAGGTTTTTGGATTTGTTGGACAAAACGCCAGAGCACGCCATTTTTGACTGGCAAAAAACCAAAAAAACCGAAACTGCCGCCGATTTGGTGCTGAGTGCTTTTCAAAAAGTATGCCGGGGTTTATCCAAAACACCTGCCCCCACCTGGCGTAGCCTCAACAATGCTTCGGTCAATCACCTCGCGCGGATTCCCGCTTTTTCCCGTACAGATTTGCCAATCAGTGGCCACGCCCAAGCGCCCAATGCCATTCGCAATGGCCATGGCCCTTCCTGGCGGATGGTGGTTGAACTGGGGAAAGATGGCATCAAGGCTTGGGGTGTTTATCCCGGTGGCTCTTCCGGCAACCCGGGCAGTCCCTTTTATGACCACATGGTGGATCAATGGGCCAAGGGAGAATACAATGAGTTGTTCTTCATGCGCAATGCGCAGGATGCCCGCAAAACTAAGCAGAGTGTATGGTCTTTTAGTCCTAAAGGGCGTTAATCGCCCATTCAAAATGCAATCATCATGATCAAAAATATCCTTGCAAATTTAGCCCTGGCCCTGGCTTATGTGGTGCTGCCTTTGTTTTTGCCCTGGTGGAGTGTGGCCATTGTCGCCTTGGTATATGGTTATTTGGCGACGACTGGGCTCCGTGCTTTTTCATCAGCCAGTACCATTTTGGCCTTGGTGTGGGGAATGTGGGTGCAAAGGTACAACATACCTAATGCAGGCTTGTTGGCCGGCAAAATCGGGGCCTTGTTTGGAGGCATCAGTGCCGTTGAACTGGTGCTCATTACCGCTGCACTGGGCGGCTTGATTGGTGGGCTGTTTGGGTATTTGGGGTATTCGTTCAGGCAAGTAATGAGTCGGAATTAAGGACGTTACAAATATTCCAACCCCATGCAAAATCTCCTCCGCAGTTACCAACTGTTTAGCGAAGCCGAAATCGAATCCCTTGGCCCTTTCCTACGTTCCCGTCGTTTGGAAAAGGGTGATTATTTGATCAAAGCAGGGAAAATTTGCACGGAAATTGCCTTTGTACAAAGCGGGCTACTCCGTTCCTACTACACCAAGGACGATGGGGACGAAATCACCTATTGTTTTACCTTCGAAAACACCCTGATGACCGCCTATTCTTCCTTGATCACGGGATTGCCCAGTTCTGAAAACATCCAAGCACTGGTGCCTACGGAATTGTGGGTTTTGCAAAAAAGGGATTTGGAAGCCCTTGCCCAGCGGAGCATCAACTGGATTTTGTTGCAAAAACACCTGGCCGAGCAGCAGTATGTGGAGCTGGAAAAACGGATTTTTTCCTACCAAAAAGAAAAAGCGAGTGAGCGGTACCGGGAATTATTGCTAGCGCAGCCTCATTATTTGCAGCAGATTCCACTGCAATATTTGGCCTCCTATTTGGGGATTACGCGGCGGCATTTGAGTAGGATTCGGCGGGAAATGTTGGAACGGGCAAATTAAAAGCTTTTGGGACAAATGTCCTCTAAATCGTTCCCCTACCCTGCTAGTTTTACCCCCTCAAAAGGTAAAACATGAAAAACATCCTTGTCATCAACGGGCATCCAAATCCTTCTAGCTTTAATGCTGCTCTCGCGCAGGCTTACGTGCGTGGCGCTCAAGCGGCGGGTGCTCGGGTCGAAGAACTCGTTATTGCCCACTTACAATTCAATCCCAACCTGCAATACGGTTACCAAAAACGGATGGAACTGGAGCCCGACCTCCTCATGGCCTGGGAAAAAATCCAGGCTGCCGACCACCTCGTGTGGATACATCCGGTGTGGTGGGGCGGCCTACCAGCCATCACCAAGGGTTTCATTGATCGGTTATTTTTGCCAGGCATGGCGTTTAAATACCGCGACAATTCGGTGTGGTGGGACAAGTTATTGCGGGGCAAAACGGCGCACATCATCACGACCTTGGATCAACCAGGTTGGTTTTATTACTGGTTTTTTGGAAATCCCAGTGTGAATCAACTCAAAAAATCGACGCTGGAATTTTGTGGGATTAATGTAAAAAAGGTGAGTTACATTGGACCAATCCGGGAAGCTAAACCGGAAAAGCTGGAGACCTGGTTGAAAAAGGTGGCTAGATTTGGTAAATTGCAGTATTCCTAGTTACGGCAACGTGATTTTTTACCCAAAAAATATTCCAACATGCGTATTCTCATCCTCTTGATGGCCTTAATGAGTTCCTTCTCAGCCATTGCCCAAAGCGGCAATTTTACCGTAAGTGGAAAAGTCAAGGGCCTGGATTCAGAATACCTGTACCTGTACATTTATGATGAATCCTTCCCCAGAGGGTCGCGCAAAGACTCCATTCCAGTGGCCCAGGAAAGTTTTTCTTTCACGGCCTCCCTCCCCCGAACTGCCATGGTAGTCATCTATCCCAATGTGGAACGCACCGTGAAACGAGTGGGCAAATCGGGCTATTATCCCGCTAAGTCCTCGCAATTCATGTTCATTGCTTCACCTGAATCAAAAATACATTTCACGGGTGAAATCAGTGATTTTGTCCATGCCTACCCAGCTGGTGACTCCACCAATGCCGATCTGGCTGCACTCAATCGGGCCGTGTATCCCCTGATGAACAAGTCGGTCAACCTTGAAGTAAAAATTGCCAACAAACTGGTCAGCGACACCTTGCTCATCAAGGCCATGAAAGATACTTCGGCACAATGCGATGAAGCGGTAGTGGCCATCAAAAAAAAGTTTCTGGCTGAAAACCCCCACTCCGTCGCCGCCGCCTGGTTGCTTTCCGACATGATGATTCGCTCGCAGGTCAGCAATGAAGAAGCAGAAGTTTTTTTCGGGAAAATGCATCCCAAATTGGCTTCCGTTCAGTACTACCCAGAAGTAGCCAAAAGAATGGAAGGCATCAAAAAAACCAAAATCGGCAGCCCGGTACCGGAAATCAACTCCCTCAACACCTATGATGGTAAAACTTTTGTCTTGTCTTCTTTGAAGGGCAAATACGTGGTGTTAGATTTTTGGGGCACCTGGTGTGGCCCCTGTATTGCCGGGATGCCCCGCATGAAAGCGTACCTGGACAAATACCCCGGCAAACTAGAGATTGTAGGAGTCGCTCAGGAATCGGATAGTGGGGAGCGCTGGAAAAAATTCATCGACAACTCTGAATACAAATGGCACCATGTATTGAGTAAAAAAAATGAAAATTATGTACTTGCCTTTAACGTGGCGGGTTTCCCAACCAAAATCATCGTAGACCCCCAAGGCATCATCATTGGTCGGTATGTGGGTGAAGACGACGAGATTTACCACAAGCTGGATGAGTTGTTAAAAATGTAGGAAAAGTTTATATTCAACCCAGCTTTGGGGCGATAAAAAAATAAGCGCTCATTTTGCCCCACTACTTTGCTCACGACAAACATAAACAGATGAAAACATTACCTTTTTTTGGGGCAATACTCCTCCCTTTAGCAATAGTCCTTACCAGCTTTTTCCAAAACACCACTCCATCAGCCGACACAGGCTGGATGCAACTCATTAACGGCAAAGACATGAGTGGTTGGAAAGCCAGTGAAAACAAAGAAACCTGGTCGGTCACGCCCGAAGGGTATTTGCAGGCCGTAGGCAAACGCTCCCACCTCTTTTACGAAGGTGAACACCTCAAGAGTGGCTTCAAAAATTTCGAATTTGAGGCGCAGGTGCGCACCTTTAAACTCGCCAACTCGGGTATCTATTTCCATACCAAATACCAGGAGTCTGGCTGGCCCGGCCAAGGCATCGAAATCCAGGTGAACAATTCCCACATCGGCGAAGGGGACTACATCGAACTCAAACGCATGGGTAGCCTCTACGGTGTGCGCAATGTATATAAAACCTTTGCCCAAGACGACGAATGGATGATCGTAAAAGCCCGGGTAGAAAATGACCGGGTGCAGATTTGGGTGAATGGCATCAAAACCGTGGATTACATCCAGTCAGAGCGCAAGATGGGTGGCATCAAAAAATTGTCCACGGGTACTTTTTGCCTGCAAGGACACGATCCACACAGCAAAATGCAATACCGGAGTTTTAAAGTCCGTCGTTTGCCCGACGATTCCAGCTCGAACCTGGCACCACTCACCTACGCACCCTGGCAGGATACTTTGCTTAGATACCAGGGTCAACAGTTTGCTTTCATCGATTTGAATCCCAATACCAATCTATCCCCTGAGGATTTGGCAAAGTACACCTATACTACCGGGATCAATGTGGCCCTGCTCAAAAGCCCGAAAGAAGCCAAAGCCCTCGCTGGAGCTAAAAAACTGCCCCTTTTTACGGGCATCAAAGTCAATGTTGAAACCTTAGCCGCCTTAAAAGCCAATACTGCCGATTACGTCATTGGGGAAAGTACGGGGATAGAATCGGCTCGAGCTTTGCTGAATAGCCAAAAAATCAAGGTCTGGTCAGACAAAGGTCAGGACCTGAATACCGATCAGACGGACCTGCTACTGGATCTAGCCAAACAGAACAATGTGGCCATTGAAATTGACAACATCAGCAAAAGCCCTTCGATAGCGGTGCTCCGCAAAGCCAAAGCCAAAGGCTGTAAGTTTAGCTTTGCGGGCTTGGTTCCAGCGGATAAACTAACGCAGTCCTTGTACGTGATTGAAGCAATCAGAGGCGCTAAATTGAGTTACAAGGATCAGTATGTACCAAAATGGTAATGAACAATATGGAGTATAGAGTACTAGGTAGAAGCAATCTACAAGTCAGCAAAATTTGCCTCGGCACCATGACCTGGGGCCAACAAAACAGCGAAGCTGAAGCGCACGAACAAATGGATTACGCGCTGGAGCAGGGCATCAATTTTTTTGATACGGCCGAGTTGTACGCCGTGCCACCGCGCCCGGAGAACAATGGTTTGACCGAAGTGTACATTGGGACTTGGTTCAAAAAATCAAAAAAACGGGAGCAGGTCATTCTGGCTACCAAAATTGCCGGGCCCCGCCCCGACCTCAGTTTTATCCGCAACCACGACCTGGAGTACGGCAAAACCCAAATTCATCTGGCCCTGGAAGGTAGCCTGAGTCGTTTACAAACCGATTACATCGACCTTTACCAGCTCCATTGGCCGCAGCGAAAAACCAACACTTTTGGGAATTTGGGTTACCGGCATGATTCGAATGACAGCTGGCAGGACAATTGCCTGGAAGTTCTGGAAACGATGGATGCACTGATCAAAGCTGGCAAAATCCGTCACTTCGGGCTTTCCAATGAAACGCCCTGGGGCTTGATGCACTTCATCCGTTTGGCGGAAAAGCACAATTTGCCCGTGCCAGTCAGTGTACAGAATCCTTACAGTTTGCTCAATCGTTCTTTTGAGGTGGGTCTGGCCGAGTGCGCCATTCGCGAGCACTGTGGCTTGTTGGCTTATTCCCCTCTGGCTTTTGGCTTGTTGTCGGGTAAGTTTCACAAAAAGACCGACACGCCCAAGGATCGGATCAATCAATTTAAAGGTTTGGCTCGGTACAATGGGGCCTTATCGTGGGCCGCTACGGAGAAATACCTGGCGCTGGCGGAGCAACATGGACTGACTTTGGTCGAAATGGCGCTGGCTTTTGTGACCCAACAAACTTTCACCACCTCGAACATCATTGGGGCCACGACGATGGAGCAATTGAAGGAAAATATCGAGACGGCGGAGGTGGTATTGTCGGAGGAGGTTTTAGCGGCGATAGATCGGATTCAGGTGGAGATTCCGAATCCGGCGCCTTGATCACAAGTCAAAGCAGCATTTTTTAAATACAAAGGAAACATGAGTCATCCTGAATGTTGGTAATTTTTATCATTGCTTAGGTGATTCCTTGAGTGCCTGAGGTTTCTTAGGTGGTGAAATAATACTCTGCTTCGCAGGTTTTTTTCTTTTTTACCACCTAAGAAACTTTAGGAACCATAGACTCACCTCAGATTATGAATCTAATAGGCACCAAATGAATGGGCCAATTTTTCAAAATCGCCGCAAATTCCCTTTCACAAAATCCCATTCCGGGGTCAGCACCGCTTCACCGCTGGAATTGGCACTATACCAAGGGCTTAGCTTAAGGTCATTGGGATTTTGCAAAATATGAATGTCCTGCGCGGGCATGTAGCTTTGCGCCAGCAGGAATAGCTTTTCGCCCGTTTTAGGATTTTGTGCCATGTCCACTACGATCACTGCATGGCCAGGGCTGCCCCCGCGAATCAACACATCTCCTATGCTCATCTCGCTGTATTTGACGGGTTTGAGTTCCTTTTCCAGGGACAAGGTGCCTGCGTAACTGTACACCATATCCAGGTAGCTGCGGAAAGTTTTGTAGGTTCCGTCCACTGCACCTTTTTTGTACCAACTGACCTGATTGCCACTCACTTTGACGCGGTAACCTTCGCGCCATTTGGGGTAGGTACAGTTGAAACCATTGGTAAAATTGAAATGGATGTCGGCATATCGTTTTTGAGCGTAGAGGTATTCAGCACGCAGGCGCATCACCGCATCGGCGCATTGTTGCAGGTCGCGGGTGCCTACATCGATGTCCATTACGGCTACGTGTACCTGGTTTAGTTTGGGCAAGCCATTGAACAAAAACACCCCGGTGCCCGCAGGTTTGAGGGTAATTTTGCGCAAATAGGCCGCAAAACTACCCACAGGAGCAACAACTCGTTCAAAACCATTTGGTGGCTTAATGCGGGTTTCTACGCTGCTGCCTTCCGCCTGTATAAAGGGTGAATTTTTTTGGCAAGCTGCAAAATTTAGTACGCTTACAAAGCACAAGAAAATGAGGTATTGTTTTTTGTACATGTTTTGGTTATAAGTACGAAAAATACTCATTTCCACCAGGAATACAACAAATGTACTTCAAACGCACCTCCAAAGTAACGCGACAAAGGGCTTACCAGCGGTTGATCATAAGCCAAGCCAATTTTAAACTGGCCATTTTCAATCCGCACCTGTTCCCCTAGTACAAAGCCTGTTTCCAAGCGAGCCGATCCTGTTAGTTTTTGCCCAAAGGCACCACCAATCCCGATCCCAGCCCAATACAATTCACTAATTTGTAAACGTGCATTAAGGTCGAGGCTAATCGGAGCGTTGGGTACGTAGCGCAACCAGCCGGAAGTTTCGAGAAAAGAAGTGCTGTTGCCCAAAAATGAATCAAAATACTTACCCGCTACGGCGTAAACGTGGGGCAAACGTTTGACGTCATAACGGCCATTTTCTGCTACAAAGCGGGTGTCCAAACCAAAAACTTGTGGCACCGAAATCCCCAAGTAATATTGATCCTCTTCGTAAAAAAAGGCTCCCAGCGAAAAATCAGGGTACATCAAATTGTCATCAATACTTGGACGATTGGCGAGGTCTGGAAAGTCAATTTCACTGAGCTTGGCCCCGTATTGCACCAAACCCGCGCCCAGGCCAATCACCAGCGCCCGGTCGGTGCGGCCCCCCATGTCCAGAATGTAGGCGTAATTGGCATAAAAGCCAGTTTGGCCCAATTTCCCGGTGCGGTCGTTGATGACGTGGGCACCAAATACCGCATTACGATCCTCCAAAACCATTTCAAAATTGAGGATTTGGGTCTCGGGGGCGTCGTTGACATTGAGCCAGTTGCGCCGATAAGCACCACCCACGGTGAAATTCAACTCGTTGATGATGTAGTTGTTGGACAGGGCAGCGGGATTGATCACATTCCACTGATCGCGGTAAATGGTAAAATTAGGGAGTTGCTGAGCGCTGAGCTGAACTACGCTGAGCAACAATATGACGATTAACAGGTGTTGGATTTTCATGACCTTGGGTTTTCAGGATATGTTAGGGCTAGGGGTTCTCTTTTTTGAACAAATAAATCGCTCCAGTTTGGGGTTTGCCTACCAGCTTACCATCGTCGTAAGCCCGGATGACGTAATAATAAGCTCCCGGAGGCAACAATGGGCCATTGTCGCCGGATCGGCCTCGCCAGGGTGCATTGTTGTCGTAGTTGTTGTTGCGGTACACAATGTCACCCCAACGATTGGTGATCACAATGTCGACCGAACTGAAGCCCTGCAAACCCCGGATTTGTAAGGTACCATTGGGGCCTGGGTCTTCCAATACCATCCCTTCGGTGGGTTTGGGCAAATTGAACACCTCAATGGCTACCAGGGCCGAATCACAAGGGCTGGCACACTTGGAAGCTTCGTTACAAACGGTGTAAGTAAAAGTCAATACCCCCCGAAACTCTGCCTCGGCGGTATAGCGGAAACTTTTATTGCCCGGCACATATTCGAAAGTCCCCATCGTTGGTGCGCCTGACCAGGTTATGGTAGTATCCTGAAGGCCAGTCAGATTATCGTTGAGTAAGATGTTCATCGCGGCAACATCTTGAGCCCGCTCGATGGTGTATTTGTCATCGACCAGTTGGGGGCCTTTTTCTAAAAATACGATCACCGTATCGGAAGCCGCCTGGATACATTTGCCGATGGCGATACGCCATACAAAACGATTGGCCCCGATTTGTAAGTTTTGTGCCGTAGCGTTGGGCGAATTGGCATTTTGGATCGAGGTTCGGGTAGACAAAGCAAACCATGTCGCCTTGCCCGAAGCGGGTGCTTGCGCCTTCAAAGTGATGCTCGTGCCCTGGCAAAGGGTGGTATCCCTTCCGGCACTAAAACTATTTGGCGGCAGAGAAACAACGTCCACAATCACCGGCCCAAAAACACTGGAACGGCAACCGGCCGAATCGCGTAGTGCAGCATATTCACCGGAATAAGCGCTACTGGTCGCTTTTAACTTGAGCGAAGGGGTAGTGGAAGTCAATTCTTCTCCATTCGGCAATTGCCAAACGTAGGTCACATTGGGCCCTTGAAAGAGGTCATCAGCCCGCAGGGTGAAGGTCTCGTTGCCACAAACGGTGTCGGGTGCGACAATGCCGTAGAGGGGTTTGGGCATTCTGCTGCCTGCTTTCAAGGTTGTGGAAAAATTGCCGGTACAGCCATTGGCATCACTCACGGTTACACTGTAGGTACCTTCATTGAGATCAGTCAGATTGGCCGTGGTTTGGCCATTGCTCCAAGCGTAAAAATAGGGCGTGGTGCCGCCGACCACTGTCAAACTGATCGATCCTGTTTCTGCACCCGCACAGCCCAAATCGGTAGCAATACCCGAAACGCTCAGCCCCGGACAATTGTCGCCACTTACTGATCCTGAACGCACGGCAGTACAGCCATTGGCGTCCTGAACCGTGACGGTATACACCCCAGCGGCTAAACCAGTGATTGCCGCCGTAGTTGCCCCCGTACTCCAGCTGAAGCGATAAGGGCTGGTGCCACCACTTGCAGTAGCGGTTGCCGAGCCGTTACGGGCATTGGGGCTGGTTTCTCGGGCGAAGGTGGCGTTGGCTTGCAAGGCACTTGGTTCGGTGATGCTCACACTTTGGGTGCGGGTACACTGGTTGGCATCGGTGATAGTTAGGCTGTAATTGCCAGCGGCGAGGGTGCTAATGCTACTGGTGGTGGCACCATTGCTCCAGCGGTAGGTGTAAGGCGCTACTCCCCCACCCGCGGTGGCTACGGCCTGGCCTTGGTTTTGGCCATTACAGCGCAAATTGGTAGGCACAACATTCAGGGTCAGGGCGGGTGGTACAGTGATGGTGGTACTGGCACTTTCTTTACAATTCGCCGAATTGGTGACTGTTACAGCGTAAGTCCCTGCTGCAAGGTTATTGATGGCCGAAGTAGTGGCACCATTGCTCCAAAGGTACAAATGAACGCCATTGCCGGTAACGGTAACCGATGCCTGGCCATTGCTTTGGCCGTTGCACAAGATATTGGTCGCACTGATTTGTGGGTTGATCCCGGCAGTAGAATTGACCCTTTTGCTGTCATTGACCTCACAACCTGCGGCATCGGTGACCGTCACAGCATAATCCCCGGAGGCTAAATTGCTCAAAGCAGAAGTAGTCGCCCCATTGCTCCAGGCATAGCGGTAGGGGCTGGTTCCTCCGCTGACCTGAGTAGTAGCCCTGCCAGTATTGGTTTCGTTGCAAGGAATGTCGAAGGCAGTTAACACCAGTGCAAGGACAGCAGGTTGGGTGACTGTTGCACTGCGGGTAACCTGGCAGGCGCGACTGTCGCTTATGGTCACGCCATAGGTGTTGGCGACCAAGTTGCTGATGGCTGAGGTATTCGCTCCGGTACTCCAGGTGTAATTGTAAGGTGCGGTACCTCCAGTAGCGATTGCTTGGGCGCTGCCCGTGGCGGTGCCATTACAATTTACATTGCCAGCAGTGGCCGTGGCTTGAAGTTGGGTGGGTGCAGTCAATTGAGCGCTGTCTTTTTTGGTACAACGCAGGGCATCGGTTACGGTCAGTACAAATTTACCTGCTGCCAAACCTGTGATCGAAGTAGTGGTAGCCCCGCTGCTCCAGAGGTAACTATAGGCCGGGCTGCCACCACTTACTGTCACCGTAACCTGACCATTGCTTTGGCCAAAACAAGCTGGATTGGTCGCAGTAATATTGGTCGTTATGGCTGGGTTTTGTCGGATGATCACGCTAGACGTATCCCCACAGCCTGACTGATCTGTGACGGTTACCGCATAGTTGCCCGCCGGAAGGTTGGACAAATTTGACAAAGTAGATCCCGTAGACCAAATGTAGAGGTAAGGTGCTCGCCCTCCAGTGGTAGTGGTTTGAATTTGACCTGTACTTTGGCCAAAACAATTGATATTGCTGGACTGGGTGCTGATGTCAATGCCAGCACTGGGGGCATTGAGGGTGAAAGGGAAAGTAGCTTTACAGCCATTGGCATTGGTGACGGTCAGGTTATAGCGTCCGGCCCCGATGTTGCCAATGGCCGAAGTAGTAGCGCCCGTACTCCACAAAAAAGTATGGGTTCCTGGACTACTTACTGTTACCGTTGCCGTACCATTGGTTTGTCCAAAACAGGCCGGTTCGGTGGTGTTTACCTGAGCACTGATGGGTGCAGGGTTTTTCAGTGTGAAGATCCAGGTTTCGGAGCATCGGTTGGCATCGGTGACTGCTACTTTATATTCTCCTGCGATCAGGTTATTTCGGTTGGCAGTAGTGGAACCATTTTCCCACAAGTAAGTATAGGGCGTAATGCCACCGCTAATTTTAATCTCAATCGACCCACTGGCTTCGCCAGCACATTTGGGCTGGATCACACTGGAATCGAGGCGCAATGGCGCAGTTTCTATGACCGAGATGGTGCCAGATTTTTGACATTTATTTTGATCAGTAACCGTGACGGCATAATTTCCCACACCTAAATTGTTGATGCTTGAGGTAGTTGCGCCCGTACTCCAGGCATAGCTGTAAGGAGTGGCCCCGCCAGTGACCGTAGCCAAAGCTGTGCCATTTTTTGCCCCTGAGCACAAAGTATCATTGCCGCTTAAGAGCAAATTGATCGCCGTAGGTTGGGTTAAGGTGACCGAGGCCGTTTTAGTACAGTTGTTCTGGTCAGTGACCGTGAGTGTGTAGGCCCCTGCAACCAGGGAGGTGATGGCTGAAGTGGTCGCGCCATTGCTCCAACGGTAAGTATAAGGGGCAATTCCGCCAGTCACTGCGGCGTTAATCAGTCCTGATTTTTCTCCATTACATGCCACATTGACGCTACTGGGCGTGATGATGATGGCCGATGGTTGAAGTACATTGACCGACTGGATGGACATACAACCTGCGGCATCGCTGGCAGTTACGGTGTAGGTGCCCGCTTTGAGGTTGCTAATGGTAGCCGTGGTGGCACCATTGCTCCAGGAGAAATTGATGCCCTGGTTGATTCCGCCGCTGGTACTTGCGGTTGCCGATCCGTCGGTACCGCCATTGCAGCTTACATTATTGGATTTGATGCTGGCTGAAAAATTAGCGCAGACATCCACAACGGTACGACAAGTCGAAAATTCGGAAGTGTTGTTGCTTTGGGTCATGGTGGCAGTTACCAGGTTGCCAGCACTTAAACCCGAAGTGACGCTGAGGTTCCAGGCACCAAATGCGTTGGTGGTTACTGATCCAATAAAAGTCCCACCCTGACAAGGAGCATTCGGACAAGTTGCATTGTTGACTCTAAAGATCTCCACTACCGAGCCAGCGGGTGCAGTACCCGTGACTTGAGTGGTAGTGGCATTCGTAATGGCTGGAATGGTGATGGTTGCAGTGCGTTCAATCCCTATTTTACTGTTGCAAAATATGCTGTTCCTACTGATGACTACATTGCGTCCAGTGCCTACTTGAATGCCGTTCGAACTGTAGGCAATAATGTTGCTGGAAATGGTTCCCGTTGGTGCAGCAGCCGTACCAGCAAAAGTTGCGACCTCAATACCCGCATTGGTGTTCGAAAGGTTGGTTCCACTTTTGTCCACTCCAATGCTGTTGTTGCTGATGGTGAAAGAGCCCACACTGCGGGCTACGGATATCCCAACCAGGTTGTCAAAAATCTGGCAAGTAAGGATTTCATGCCCATTGCCTGTGCTGAGTACTAAGCCATTGGGAAAGGAGGTTGAAGCAAAATTGCGTAGGGTCAGTCCATTGACTTTTACATTGTTTGCGGCAAGTACCAAGCCTTGTGCTTGCCCCAAGGTTCCATCGATGATGATGTTGTCGGTGCTGCCATCGATGTGGGCATTGGCTTTGGTGATTGTGGGAAAGGGCGCATTGGCGATGGGTTGAATGACGTGTGGCCCCGCACCCGTGATGTTGAATTGAATGGTATTAAGGGTGGTGACGTTGTTCATACAGTTGATGGCCCAAGGCAAACTACCACTGACGCCAGTCCCACCAGTGGTGCGTGTAACCGTAATGGGATTCACGGTAGGGCAAGCTACCTGGGCGACTAAATTAGAACTGTATAAAAAAAGAATAGCAAGAAGTGGAATTTGGGATTTTCTCATGGGTAATCGGTGTGATTTTAAAAACGATTGGGCCCTTCGGCTTCGCTCAGGGACCAATCGTTTTTAAAAGCTATTTTTGAATGTAATACAAAGGCATTGCCCGATCCAACTGGTCTTCCGGCATAAACGGTGCCTGGCTGGTAGGGGCATTCGGGATCACGGATTTTACCAATTGAGGGACACGGCGTTGCAGGAAATCGTACAACTCACCAAGGGTGATGATGCGGTCCTTGTTGACATCAGCACTGTAGGCACCCCGGGCATCGTTAAACGATTTATCAGCAAAAGCTTCCAGCATGGCTTCGGTGAATGCGCCATTTTCCCAGTTCTGAGCTTCGTAAGATTTCTCATCGGCTTTGCAAGAAGAAAGGGTACTCACACCTGGCTGGGTTTTCGCCAAATCGATCACCGCTTTACTCAAACCACCAAAACCTTCTTTGGCACCACCGCTATGGCAGGCATCGAGGAAGATAAGTTTTTTACAACTCAAACGATTGAGTACATCCAGCACCTCGTTTTTGTAGTCGATGGACACACTCTCGTATTTAGGATTGTACCCGCTTTGCAAGATTTTGAACTGGTTTTCATATATTTTTCCATGCGAGGAGATGAACACCACCACCACATCGTTGGCCGTGATGAGTCCGTCTTTCCACATATAGCTCAAATCGTACATGGCCTGTTTGATGCCGGTCAGGTTCGTCGTCTCGGGCGTAGTGATTTCTTGCACGTGTACATTGGGGTATAGTTTATCTACCCCTCCCTGGCTGCGGAAAGCTTCGGCAAAGTCTTTGGCATCCTTGGAAGTATACATCAAATCACTGTGCACTGGGCCAATCGCCAGGATGAACAGGTTAGAACGTTGTGGCGCATATTCCACAAAAATGGGGGCTGAAGGTTTCCCGTCTACAATGACTTCTACCCGGTTGGTGCCCATAATGAGTGGGATTTTGTTCCGATAAGTGTAGGAATAATATCCAGTATCTCTTTTGGGTGCCGACAAGTCTTGTTCGTTGAATTTGGAACCTTCCATTTCTACCCCGTTAACCCGGAGTTTAAAGTTTTTGGGCTCCAGGTTTTTATCCGAAACGACGTTCATTTTGAACTCCATTTGGTTGTTGGTCTTTTTCAACTTGTTGCCCACTTCGTTGGGGTCTGGATCGGTCCAAATCATGATTGGCCCTCCTGCCCCTACTCCACCGCTGCGGCCTTCGAGGGTTTTGCGGATGCGTTCTGCACCATTTTCTTTGACAATACAGATGATGTTGACCGCAGTACCCGTAAATTGAGGGGTTTTGGTAAACAAAAAGTCCACCTCCCGCTTGGAGCGAGCGGCCACCGCACCTATGGTATTGCTGGCCGAAGCGCTGGGTTTGATTCCTGCCGGGTATTGGAAAGTTACATCGGTGGGGCCTGAATTGGCATCTCCGGAGTTTTCCAAAACTACACGTAAAGTCATTTCATCCGAACGTGTGCTCGAAAAATAATTGTGTGAAGCGATCTGTAAAGTAGCGGGCAATGGCACCCGAGTCACCAGCTTCACATCCGTATCGGCAAGGTATTTATCACCAGCGGAGACTTTTATGTTGAAATTGTGTTCGCCGTTGGTGATGTCCTTGCTACGTACCGGAATACGCACCACCTTGCCAGTGCGCTCGCTCCCCACCTGGCCCAGGTAATTGACCGCCCAATATTCCAGTCGGGAACTCCCGGTTTGGTCTTCAATTTCTACTTTGATGTCGGATAATTCTGCTCCCGACCTGTTGTTCAACCGAAAACTCAGGTAAGCATTTTCATTGCGTTGGATGCTTTGATTGTCCAGTGAATTGAGTTTCAATTCGGCTATCTCGACCGCATTTTGATCCCGCACGCCTACGATGGGTGGGTTGTCCTGATCTTCCAGCGGCAAACGCCCAACAAAAGCACCTTGCCCAGAAACTTTGCCCGCTACCACCACGCTGCCATCGTGCAGCAGGGTCACTGCTTCCCAGGATTCGTCGCTGCCTGTGCCCCAATAGGCGCTGGATTCCAAGCGGCCATCACTGGCTGTTCGGATGCGCAAGGCTTTGGCTGTACGCGCGCCTGAGCGGTAAGAATTGGAAGAACCAAAGAGGCCGAAAGCTCCAGTATTGTACTGCACCAGTGCCGAGGCAAGGTCAAAGTCTCTTTTCCCCAAGGCATTGTCCCACAACAGGCTACCGTTTCGGGCAATTTTCAACAACCAGGCATCGGCATCACCCGCACCTTTGGATTTGGTCAGGCCAGCTATGGCGTAATTGCCATCACGGGTGGTGATCAAATCCAGGGCTTCTTCATAGTCGCGTTCGCCATAGGTTTGTGACCATACTTCGGCCCCACGTGCGTCGATTTTAGCCAGATATATGTTGTCACCTTTACGCGTATTGCCGCTGAACAAAGCGCCACCATCGTTGGACAACACTAAACCACTGGAAATTCCAAATTTGTCGCGACCCAGTTGTTTCTCCCAAATCATCTCATATTTGAGACTCAACTTGATCAGCCAGGCATCGCCATCTTTTTGGTCATTTTTAAAACCTGCCAAAACCATGGCAGAACCATCGGGCAGGATTTCAATTTGACGCAATTCGTCTTTGCCCACTCCTCCGATGCTTTTTTCATCAATTTTTCGCCCTTTCTCATCAATCAGCAGGATCCAGCCATCGTGGCCACCTTTGCCAATCGATTCGGTATAACCCGCTAAAAGGAAAAAGCCTTGAGGGGTTTGGGCGATGTCGTAAATGACATCGTCTTTGGCCCCGCCAAAACGCACTTCTTTCACTACCGCACCGGTACTGTAATTGAGGATGGCCACCAAACCATCTTTGCCGCCAAGGGACTGCACACTACTTTCCCCTACTGCGATGACCGAACCATTGCCGGCCTCAATGACCCGGTGAAATACGTCACTCCCGTTACCAAAGGATTTGCTCCAAACGGGTTTAATATCTTGAGCAATTGAACTGAGTGATAACAAAATACCACCAAGCAGTACGATGAGCTTGTTCATTATGGAAAATATTTAGGCTTCTTGCCGACTTGTTGGGAAAATTAGTAAATCCACATACTGTAACGTTGTTGATCAGGTTTCAACAGACTATGCGGGAACTAGCGTCGTAGTATTCAAAAAATTCACTGCGCAAAGGAAATACCATTTGCTTCAAAAGGCAAGGTAAAACTAATACTTTCCGTGGATTTTTGAATACTCTACGCCCACAATGTCTATTTGGGGCGATAAAAAATAAGTGGTCATTTTGCCAGAGGATTAGATTAGGAAACGTTTCATTTCAAGTGCCTTATCTAATCCTCTGGCTCAGTAAAAATGACCACTTATTTTTGCCCCACTGCTTTGGCTTCTACTTCCAGCAGCAAGGGGACGATGTAGCCCTCTCCTCGCGTAGAAGCTTCAAAAGCCATTCTTTGTGGATGATAACGAATGTCACTAGGTGGAATCGCATGTCGGTTGAGGGTTCTTAACAAATGTTGCCAAAAATCGCCCTGATATTGGGTCAAAGCCTGAGCCAAACCCTTTAAATCGTTGATAGGACGCTGCGTGTAGAGTACAATCAGGCGATCGGTACCCGGATTGGCAATTTTCAAGGCTTTGTTCGGGCCAGGCACGAGTAAAGTGCTGCCCTGATTGAGGACTAAGGCACTTTCATTCTGCCCGGTAAACTTTCCGTTCAAAGCCTCCTGACGAGGGAAATGAACATGGATCTGGCGTTGGGAATCAATGCTGAGTACGTACAGGTATTCCTCCGCTTTAAGGGTACTCCCTTCCAGTTGAAACAATTGCCCTACGGGCCAATCGGTTTTTTTGAGCACATAGCGACCATTCTGAAAACGTACACTGTCCAACTCAAACTGCGCTTGGTTGCTATAATTGTCATAGCCAGTAAAATGCTGGAAGCCGAAGGCACCGCCCAACTGAACCAAAGGGCGGGTTTCCCCTGCGGCATTGGCGGTAGGATTGGCAGCCTGGCTTCCAGCTTGCATACCCGACTGTGTATTACTCAATTGAATGATGTAAGCATATTTGCAAAACTGGGCGAAGTGCTCGTATTTCACCCAAATGTAGCCTTTGTCGCCCCAGTTTTGCCCCCAACTGTTCAAGAGGCGAAATGCACCTGCGCGGTCATCATAACCCACTACGACCATGGCGTGGCCGCCAGCAGGGGTAACGTTTCCGATCTCTGGCCACCAAAACTTGGCATTGGCCAGGTTGTAAAAATTGCGACGAACGTTCATCCCGATGATCACCGCTTTGAAACCCGCCAAGGCATTTTTGACTTGTTTGACTTTCATTTCAAAGGAGGCGTCACTCTCAAAAAGGGTCAGGTAATCACTCACTGCAAAACGAGTTGCCGTTTGGGCCAGATTGGGCGCGGGTGCTTTTTGGCAGTCATTTACGTCGAAATCAAATTCTTTGGCGAGGCAGTCTCCTCGTTCCTTCAGAAAGCGCAGGGCATCAGTCAAGCGAGCCCCTTTGGCACAATCTTGTTTGACCTGGTTGAACACAAAAAGCGCGGAATGGGCATTTTCGTTGATCACTTGGCGGTCGGTGCAGCGGTTGTGAATGGCGCGTTGGATGGTCATGCCCGCATAGCCTACGGCCCAGCCGACACAGGAATAGATGTCGCCCTGGTGGCGGACTTCGGGGCAAAAATTTTCCAAACTCACCGCAGCGGGCAAATTGGCTTTACTGTTGATTTGAGCATCCAGACGTTGGGTTTGATTGTAAGTATTTTCATCGTCGAGGATCAAACCAGCAGGAAACTCTTGGGCAAAGGTGTAGCTCAGCAAAAACAAGTTGCAGAGGAGGAGGTAGAACAGGCGTTTCATTTTTTTAAAGTTTAGGGTTCCAAGTTCCAGGGTTCCAAGTTCCAGGGTTCCAAGTTCCAGGGTTCCAAGTTCCAGGGTTCCAGGGTTCCAAAGTTCCAGGGTTCCAGGGTTCGGGGGTTCCAGGGTTCGGGGCTTAACCCTGGAACTTTGGAACCCTGGAACCTTTAGTTGTTACTTTTGGGTGGTACTGGAGCGTTCACTTTTGCTTTAGGTGGCACTGCGCCAGGCTGGTTTTTCACGGGTTGTTTGCCGGGAGGTAGGGTAGGTTTCTTTTGGCCCGCGCCATCAAATTTGAAGGGGTCGTTGGCCAAATTGGACAGGCTGTCGGCGGGAGGCATGGTCGTTATCGTATCGCCGGGGGTGGTGGTGGCTGGTGGGGTTGTATTCCAGGGGTCGGTGGTAGTACCAGTATTATTGGTGGTGGTATTGTTCCAGTTACCGGTATTGTTCGTATTGTTGGTATTGTTCCAATCGGTACCCGTATTGTTCGTGGTGTTGTTCCAATTGCCAGTATTGTTGTTGGTTGAGTTCCAGCTGTTGTTAAGGTTGTTCAAATCAGTTGCAGGGAAACCATTGGCTCCATTAGGGTTAGTTGTTTGAATGTCGTGGTACTGGATGTAATCGGTATAGTGGTCACCGTTTCCTTCGCCGGCTTGCACTTCATTCCAATAGCGCCAGCGATGGGGTTTCACGAGGTGTTGATTGAGGTAATCCTCGGTGTACATGCGGGCTTCACGCTGCATTTGCGCAAAATACACGGTGAGTCCACGGGTGAGGTTGATCAATTCGGTAACAATCAACAACAAGGCACCACCATCCACCTGGTCGGCAGTCGCATCCGCCAGGGTTTGTTGGAAATGCATGGAATAAAACTCTTGCAACTCGATCAGGCGTAGTTTCAAGCCATCGGAATACAAGTCGGGCATGCTTTCGATTGATTTCAGTTTTTTGGGGTCAAGGAAGTCTTGTTTGATGCCTTCCAGGATTTTATTGGCGCGTTGGGCCGTTTGATTGAAAGCGGTGCGCACTTTGGCCACATCATCCGGTTTCATTTTTTGCTCCTTGGCAATGACCGTCATGGCAGCACTTTCTGCCTCGAGTTTCAAATCGTGAAACTTGACCATGAATTCGGTATTCAGAAATTTGCCCAAAGCCGGGGCTAACTTCTTGTTGGGTTGTGCGCTCAATCCACTGATGAGCGATACGGTAGCGATGAGGAAAAACAGATGGGTTTTCATGGCAATTGAATTTTGTTTGATGTGTTGAAAAGCCAGGCAAGCGTTCCCAGCGTAACGGTCTTTTTTATTCAAACGCCGAAAAAAATTAGAAGTGAGGCGCAAAGTCCAAGAGAATAGCTAAGGCACGATAAAAACTAAATTTAGGTTTTGGCTGATAAATGTCAGATTTTCAACATAACTAAAAAAAACAAAGCAGAGCGCTTTGTTTTTTATGCAACAATGCCTAGACTTACACCCGAAACAAAAGACCTTTGTTAGAAACCGTTCCTCTGATGAAAAAAACGAACTTCCAGCTTGTAATCGGCTCAATCCTTGCATGCTTAAGCCTTTTTGCCAACCTGGCATCGGCCCAAAAAAGCCCGGATCAACCCGGGATGTGTGGCACTGAAAGCTTCCAACAGTTTATATCCCGTCATCCCAAACAACGTTTGCTCGCACAACCAGCCTTACGCGAAAAGAGCAAACTAGGCCCCCAAGATGCATTGGGTATCCTCCCCTGTAACATTGGGAGCATCGCACCCGAAATCCCAGTTGTGGTCCATGTCATGCACATTGGTGAATCCGTGGGAGTAGGTTCCAATATTTCCGTTGCTCAAATCAACGATGCCATGAGAGGCCTCAACGATCGCTGGAGCAAAGCCATTGGCGACGGAGTGGCCATTCCCATCCGTTTTGCTTTGGCCAAGCGGGCCCCAGATGGTTCGCCCAGCACTGGCATCGTCCGCTACAATGCCTCGGCGGTGCCACGTTATGTTACTGAGGGGGTGCAATCCACGCAAAATGGCCCAGGAACCGATGACCAAGTGCTCAAAGACCTGAGCATGTGGCCTCCAGATCAGTATTACAACATCTGGGTAGTGCGCGATATCCAAGGCAGTGTGTTGGGCTTTGCCTACTACCCCTTTTTTAATGAAGCGCCCTATCGGTATGATGGAACGGTCATTGAAAGCAATGCAATGGTGTACAACTCCATCACCCTGGCCCACGAAATGGGTCACGCTTTCAACCTCGCCCATACCTTTGAAGGCGACAACAGCAACAATACCTGCCCCATCGACACCGATTGCACCGTGGATGGTGACGGTGTATGTGACACTCCTCCCCACCGGGAAGATGATTGTGGCCCCAACAACCCATGCAGCAACGTGGGCATCTGGGACAATTCCCGGGTGAATTACATGAGTTATTGCGGGAGCAATGTCAGTACTAGATTTACGGCCGGGCAAAGTGACCGGATTTTGTACGCTTTGCGCTATTCCTCACGCAATACCTTGCCGACCAGTTTGGGTAATTCACCTACTGGTAATGCGGTGGAAGTGGGGATTACCGCATTTTTGCTCAAGGATTATCTGTTGTGTGATTCCAGTTTTAGCCCCCAAATCCAATTGGTCAATTACGGTACCCAAAGCATCAACACCCTTACCTATACCCTAACGCTGGACAACGTCAGTTTGGGTACCTTTACCATCAATCCCAATCTGGCTGCAGGCGCAACCCAAGCCTTGGCCCTGCAACAAATCAAAGGTTTGGCCGTAGGAACCCACGAATTGAGCATTGTCATCACGGACGTAAATGGAGCAGGTGATGGGACTTACGACTATGACAATTCGATTTGTGTGAAATTTGAACACCGCAGTACCATCGCTGATTTTTGTGCGGATTTTGAGAATACCAGCGATTTGCCAGAGGGGCTTTTCACCCTGGCAACGGCACAAATCAAACCCAAAGCGCTGCCCATCACTTGCGACGCACAAGGCGGCTACGCCCTGGAAATCAACGGTACTGCACATGATGATACCAGTTATACCGCCATCATCGGGCCCATTGATTTCAGCAAAAATGGGGGGCCACAGCTGTTTTTTGATTTAGCTCGACAAAGCGGCTTCTATTGCAATACTTTTGCCGAAATGAAAATTTCTGCATCCAGTGATTGTGGAAATACTTTTGAACAGGTTTTTTACAAAAATGACGCCCCGCGTTTCACTTGTGGAACAACCAACTACGTACCCACGATTCAATCTTTGTCGACCACTACTACCCGACAAACCGACCCTGATGTAGCGTTCAGCCCAAATTCCTGTCAGCAATGGCGCAAAGAAATTGTCGACCTGGAAGCCTTTGCTGGCCAAAAAGTGTTCATCAAGTTTGAGTTCTTCTTCAATTTTGAAGGCAGCGCAGCCAATACCATTTTCCTGGACAACATCTGCGTCAACAATTGTACCAGCAATGCCGCGGCCAACATTACTGTAGATCCTGCCGAAAAAACCAGCCTGTGCCGCACGGGCACCCTTAAATTGGGTACGCAGCTCGACAATTTAAAGGGTACAAACATCCTGTGGGAAGCCGCCAGTTCCGCAGATGGGGTTTACAATTCCATCGGTGCCAAATCGGATACCAGCATTTCCGCGATAATGAACACCATTGGAAAATATTATTTCCGGGTAGTGAGCGTCAAAGGTGGTTGTGCCGACACCTCGAAAGTGGCAGAAGTAACCGTCAATGGTGCGCTGCGTTTTGAAACCCACCCGGTTTCGGTTTCCTTTTGCAACAAAACACATATAGCGCTTTCATCCGTAATTTCGCCCGACTACAATCAACTGAGCTACCAGTGGCAACGCTCCAGCACCCTCGGCGGCACTTACACCAATATCGCTAACGCGACCCAGGCTACTTACATTCCTACGGCACCCGGCGTCAATTATTACCGGGTCAGGGCCAGATCGGCAGATGCAGGTTGTACGGAAATCACTTCTTTTGAAGCTTCAACTACCGTGGATGACAGTGTAGATGTCAAACAAGACCCGGAAGGGTTCAATGCCTGCATTGGTGGGCGGGATACCCTCACCGTGCTCGCTGCGGGGAGCAAACAAAAATATTTTTGGCAAGAAGCCAATGCGCCCACTGGCCCTTTCCAACAAGTGGGCACCCAAAGCACTTACATCCCGGACTTGAATACCATAGGCACCCGCTATTTTCGGGTGGCGATACATTCCGAACGTGATCTTTGTAAGGACACTTCCAAAATCGCGCAGGTAGCCATTGCCGCTCAGCCTTCTACTTCTGTGGCGCTGAATGTGCAAAACTTGTGTGAAAGCACACTTTTCAGCTTTCAGGTGCCTACCCAGGGCGGCATTGCCCCACTCGCTTATCAGTGGCAAAAAAGCAGCGCCACTACTGGCCCCTGGGCCGACGTTGCCAATGCTCAAGATAGCCTTTTTTATGCCTTTTCTCCGGCGGGTACAACTTATTATCGGATGCTCATCCAGTCCACCGGGCGAGGTTGTAATACGGCGATGACCAATGCGGTGGCTGTAAATGCGGACGCCATAACTCAAATCAATAGAGAGCCGCGCGATACCAGCCTTTGTGTAGGATTGGCTGCCAACTTATCGGTAAACGCCACTAATAATTCCTTGCACCAATGGCAGGTCAGCGATGGAGCCAATGGCCCGTTCAGCAATTTGAATGAAAACATGGCCAGTTTTCGGCCATTGGTTAACGCTGTTGGCGACAAATACTACCGGGTGATGGTGCTCAATGGCTTCTGTAGTGATACCTCTCAAGTGGTCAAAGTGAATGGGGTGCCCAGCATTACCTTTGGCAGCAATCCGCAAGATGCCAGTGCTTGTGAAGGCAGCAGTATTCCCGCCTTACTCGCCTCAGCACAAGGTGGAGGCAGTGGATTGAATTACCAATGGCAACAAAGTACCGATCCGAATGGCAACTGGGTCGCAGTCAACGGTGCCATGGACAGCACCTTTTCCCCATCCAATACACCTGGTCTGATGTATTACCGCCTGGGTGCACAATCTACTTCTTGTCCCGCCGCATTCAGTACAGCAGCAAAGGTTTTGATCGACCCTGCGGTAAAAATCAGTGCCCAACCTGATTCTATTGCTCAATGTATTGGTGCCAATGCGACTTTCATGCTGAGTGCATCCGGCAATCCGACCTATCAATGGCAAACCAGCCCCAACCGCAATGGGAATTTCAGCAATGTTCCGGGAGCGCAGCAAACAAGTTTTACGCCACCCAGCAATGCAACAGGCAGTACCTACTACCGCGTATTGCTGAGCAGCAGCAATCAATTGTGTCGGGATACTTCGATCGTGGTACAATCTACCATAGCGGCAGCATTAACTTTTGTGGCGACCCCCAAAGACATCACCACTTGCGCCGACGGGCAGACACCGCTAAGTGCCACTGCAAGGGGCGGTTTTGCTCCACTTACCTATCAGTGGCAAAACAGCGCCAACAACAACGGCCCCTGGACGAATGTCAACAACGCCCAGGATAGCATTTATCAACCGAATTCCGCTCCTGGAGTCAGTTTTTACCGTATGCTGGTTTCTAGCCAGGGGCAGGGTTGTGCAAGCGCAAACAGTAGTGTAGCCAGAGTAGAAATCGTGGCACCAATCAGCATTGTCAGTGAACCGCAAGGATTCAGCGGCTGTGTGGGCAGTGCGCAAATACTTCAGGTCAACACGTCAAATCCAGGTTTGACTCAATATCAGTGGCAATCCTCGGCCAATGGCCAGAATGGCTGGAACAACCTGAACAATGCCCAA
Organism: Saprospiraceae bacterium; assembly: GCA_027486765.1. Lineage (GTDB taxonomy): Bacteria > Bacteroidota > Bacteroidia > Chitinophagales > Saprospiraceae > Haliscomenobacter. The sequence goes on along the minus strand of JAIXOO010000144.1, from coordinate 3,456 downwards.
AATGCCCAGTTCAACGCCCCGACCAATCAAAATTACAGCAGCATCTGGTATCGGGTTCTGGTCAAGGATGGCAGTGTGGGTTGTGGCGCCGATACGTCGCTTGCGGTGCTAGTGGACATTCGGACCGATTTCAAGATCCAAAAGACGCTGGAAACCTGCAACAACAACTTTTATGGCAACGATGCGCGCGTGAATTTTGCAACACTGGTCCAAATGGGTGACCCCAACAGCCGTTGGACACCATTGGATACCCTGCAAAATAACGGAGCCATCAGCAGTTTGGATTTCAGCAATTGGGCACCCGGTAAAACCTACCGCTTTGTGGCCACGACCACCAATGCGGTCGCACCCTGCATCAATATTTCGGATACCTTATCGGTGCTGGTCAACGCCTGTTGTCCCGTCGTATGTAGTACGCCACCTAGTACCGCTTTTTGTACTGCGGGCTCTTCACCGATTCAACTTCAAACCTACCTTTGTGCCAACTCAGAAGCCAGCGGCAGTTGGAGCGTCACAGCCGGGCCCGGTATCAACACGCCGCAAGCGATAAGCAATGCGACTTTTGATCCGAGACAACAAACTCCCGGTTTGTACACGCTAACCTATCAGTTGCCACAGGCCATTCGGGGTTGCCAAACGAGTAGTGCCCAAAACTTCAATATCGTAGCAGCCATTGATGCGGGCACACCACTAGCCGGGATCAGTACCTGCAATCAGGCCGATACCACCTTCGGATTGGCAAGCCTGTTGAACAACGAAAGTGTCGGAGGAAGTTGGAGTATCCTGAGTGGGAACCCTGGCACAGCCTTCAATGCAACTGGGAGCTTGCGTACCAAAGGTTTGAGTGCCGGAATTTACCGTTTCCAATACCGGGTGCAAGGTGCAGCGGGTTGTGCCAGCGATTCGGCGCAAGTAGAATTGAACCTGCAAGCGAGTCCCAAGGTCGCCCTCGGCACGGATGTACAATTGACTTGTGCTCTTCCTTTCAGCACCTTGAGTACGCCCGACAGCAACAACCTGAGCCTGAGATTCAGTTGGCGGGAGCTCAGCGGCAATGTCAATATTGCCAATCCTAATGCAGCTTCTATCAAGGTCAATAGCGCTGGCACCTATGTCCTGAATGTGCGTGAGAGCAGCAACAATTGTAGCGCCTCCGATACCATCCAGGTGAGTACTGCTGCCACCTTTATCACTGCTGTCAACGCCGAAGTCATTGCTCCACGCTGCAATACAGAACAAAACGCGGCCATTTTGGTCAAAAATGTAAGTGGAGGAAAAGCTCCTTTCAGCTATAGTTTGAACGGGCAGAGCAGCAATAGTGGCGGGCAGTATCGAAACCTTAAAGCGGGTACTTATACTTTACTGATCAAAGACGCCAACAATTGTAGTCGGGAAGAAACCTACACCATTGCTGAAGCCTCAGCGCTCGACTTGGCTTTGAGTGGGCCAGCACAGTTTACCCGTTGTGCAGATCCCATCGAGTTGAAAATCAGTACCAACCTGGATAGTTCTGAACTGCGTCAAATCCAATGGCAATTGCCGAGTGACATCGTGGTGGAAGCACCGGATGGTTTTACCCGGATTGTCAGCCCGAAAGTGAGTAGTGCGGTCAAAGTGAGTATTGTCGACCTGAATGGTTGCCGGGCGGAAAGCCAGTTGTTCATCACCGTAGACAAAAAAATCTCGGTGTACCTGCCCAACGCCTTTTCACCTACGGGCAGCAAAGAAAACCAGGTATTTAAACCAATGGCACCAGTGGAAAAAGTACAAAAAGTCAACAGCTTCCGGGTTATGGATCGTTGGGGGAACCAGGTTTTAGAACAAAGTGATTTGGACATCAGCGATGAGCGACTGGGCTGGGATGGACGGACAAAAAGCGGGTTCTACGCGCAAGGGGTGTATGTGTATGTTGCGGAAGTGACGTATTGTGATGGGAGCCGGGAGAAATTGGCGGGTGAGGTGTTGTTGTTGAAGTAGCTTTCGCCCTTCCTTAGGTGTGTCTTAAGTGCCTTAGGTTTCTTAGGTGGTGAAATAAAATATGCCCCGCTGAGCGGGGCTTTCTCTTTTTCACCACCTAAGAAACCTAAGGCACCGAAGACACACCGAAGTTCCAAAAGCTAGTGCATCCGATCCCCCCGCAACTCCAGCCCATCCATGATCTCCGCCTCTTTGTGCAGGTACTCCTGCCAACGCGCCTTGACCAGCTCTTCATCATGATACAATTTGGCCAAATCGATGAACAGGCGATAATGCCCAGCTTCCGATACCATAAATTTGTAATAAAAGTCGCGCAATTTTTCATCGCCGATGTGCAGCGACAAGAGCCGGAAACGTTCACAACTCCGCGCTTCAATCAGCGCACAGATCAACAGTTTCTCCAATAACCTTTCTTCGCGGGAGCCACCTTTTTTCTGAAAGGCCAATAGTTCATTGACGTATGCGTCTTTGCGCTGGTGGCCCAGTTTGAGGCCACGTTTGTCCAATTCACTCAACACCATGCGGAAATGCCCCCATTCTTCGGTCACGATGGGCGCGACTTCCCGTACCAGTTCTTCTTTGTCGGGAAAAGCCTGGATCAGCGAAATGCAAGAGATAGCTGCCTTTTGCTCACAGTAGGCGTGGTCGGTCAAAATTTCAGCCAGGTCCATCTCCGCCAGGTTGACCCAACGCGGGTCGGTAGGCAATTTGAGGCCCAGCATGCGAACGGTGTAGAGTTCTCTGGTTTCTTGATCCATATTTGAATGGTTTAGAGGTTGAGGGAGGTTGAGAAGGTTTAGGCTACCGCAGCGACTTAGACACACCCTTGTGTAAGTCGCTGCGGTAGCCTAAACCTTCTCAACCTTCTCAACTTAATAACAATCCATCCTTCATTTCCAAACGACGATCGCTCATCTTGGCCAGTTCTTCGTTGTGGGTAACGATGATGAAGGTTTGTTGAAAATCTTTACGCAGGTTAAAAATCAATTGATGCAACTCCTGGGAAGAAGCCGAATCAAGATTCCCGGTAGGTTCGTCTGCGAAAATAACGGCAGGTTGGTTCATCAGAGCCCGGGCGACCGCCACTCTTTGCTGCTCACCACCCGAAAGTTGTGCCGGTTTGTGGGTGGTTCGAGCAGAGAGTCCCAAGTAATCCAGCAACTCCAAAGCCCGTTTTTTGGCCACCGAATCGGGGGTACGATTGATATAAGCTGGAATACAGACGTTTTCCAGCGCCGTAAATTCAGGCAACAGATGGTGGAATTGAAAAATAAAGCCGAGATTTTTGCTCCGAAAATCCGCCAGCCTTTTGGCATCCAATTTTGAAACTTCTTCTCCAGCGATGAGGATTTGACCACTATCGGCATTGTCCAAGGTACCCAGGATGTGCAACAAGGTACTTTTTCCAGCACCTGATTTCCCTACGATACTCACTACTTCTCCACGCTGCACACTCAGGTCGACGCCTTTGAGCACCTG
>JAIXOO010000283.1 GCA_027486765.1 Saprospiraceae bacterium | reverse complement strand
CTGTTTTTGTGGGACTTACCCAGCAATTCATTCAAACATTTCAGCCAAAAATCAGGTTTACCCTCCAATATTGTCTACAACCTCAGCGTGAGCAAAAAGGGCATTGTTTACGCCGGAACCGGGCAGGGTTTTGCACGTTTGGCATTTGATGCCAAAACCCAAACCTATCAAATCGATAATTTCAGCGCCACCGCTGGCATCCCGAATTGGGAAAGCAATCAACATGCAACATTGATCGATCGAGATGGCTCAGTATGGTTTGGCACCACCAAAGGGCTATTCCGCTACCATGCTTATACCCCCAGTACAACAGCCCCTCCAACCGAGGTCATTTTACAATCGGTCAAACTATTTTCCAAACCTGTCCAAGCTGGGCAATGGAACAAAGGCCTCATTCCTGGCTACAACGTGCCCCAAAACTTGCGTTTGCCCCCGCGCAAAAACCATCTTGGTTTTGAATTTGCCACAATTTCACTGCGAGATCCCCAAGGCATGCAGTACCAGTACCGCATTCGTGGATTGGATTCGAATTGGTCGGTGCTCTCCAACAACCACAAAGTAGAATACCCCAATTTGCCCGCAGGCAAGTTTGTTTTCCAGGCACGTGCTCGCAACAAAGCTGGTCAGTGGACCCCTAAAGTCCTCAATTATCCCTTTGAAATCATTACTCCTTTTTACCAAATGGCCTGGTTTCGGGGCGGGATGATTGGCCTTCTGGTGCTCTTGGGGGTAGCCATTCAATCGATTCGGGTACGCCTGCGTTTGCACCGAAAGCGCCAATTCGATCGTTTGCGGCAAGAAGAGCAGGAAAAAGTACGCCGCCGCACGGCCGAAGATTTTCACGATGAATTGGGCAACAAGTTGACCCGTATCGCCCTATTGACCGAAATTCTGCAAAATAAACTCGGCCCTCAACAACCTGATGTAAAAGGCATCGTCCAGCAAATCAAAGAGAATGCCTTGCAGTTGTACGGTGGAGCCCGCGACATCATTTGGTCGCTCAACCCATCCAGTGACAACCTTTTTGAAATCCTGACCCGCATCCGCGATTTGGGCGTTGATCTTTTTGCCGATACCGGAATCGATTTCACTTGTGAGGGCATCCAGGATAGTTACCGCGATGTACATGTCCCGATCGACTACAGCCGCAACCTGATCATGATATTTAAAGAAGCGCTGAACAATTGCCTGAAACACTCCCAGGCACAATCCGTAACTTTTGAAGTCATGCCCATTGGTTATCAGGCATGGCGGATCATCTTGCGTGACAACGGCAAAGGGTTTAATTTGGAAAACATCAAAAAGGGCCACGGCATCGACAACATGCAAGTCCGCGCCAAACGCATCAATGCTCAGCTTGACTTTGCCCTACTTCCCCTGGGCGGCACCCGACTGGAACTGCGTTTTGGCTTAAAAGAAAAATATCTTGCATAAAACAGCCAACCCAGAAGAAAGAGTGTGGGTGTGAAGTGTGGGTGTGTTGGCCTTCCATTCCCGAGCAATACTCGCCAACCCACGGATTTATCCGTGGGAGGCAACATAAACAGAACCAACCCATGGCTTCAGCCATGGAGGCTAAAAATACCAGCATGCAATACACCATAAACGTAACCCTCATCGAAGACGACGAAACCATTCGCGACAGCTACGCCTACCTCATCGGCGGCATGGAAGGTTACGCCGTAATCAGCACCTACGCCTCCTACGAAGACGCCGCGAAAAGGCTCCACGCCGATGCACCCGATGTCATCCTGCTCGACATTGAGCTGCCCGGACTCAATGGCATTGATGCACTCCTCAAGATCAAAAAAATCCTACCAAACACCCCGGTGATCATGCTCACCGTGTACGAAAACGAGCACACCATTTTTGAAGCCCTGGTCAACGGTGCCAACGGCTACCTCACCAAGGATGCCAGTCCCCAAAAAATGGTCGATGCCATCAAAGAAGTAATGGAAGGAGGCGGTGCCATGAGCGCCAACGTAGCCCGATTGGTCATCAAGTCTTTTCACCGCAACCAAAATTCGCCACTTACCCGCCGGGAAACCGAAATCCTGGAACAAATTTCCCTTGGCAAAAGCCGCAAGCGCATTGCTGAAGAAATGTACATCGACATGGAAACGGTGAAGTCGCACATCAAAAACATCTACCTCAAACTCGACGTGCATTCCAAGGCAGATGCCATCAAAATGGCAAAAGACAAGCGCTTTATTTAAACTTGGAAGCTGTTTGAATTTATATCGCGGAAGCGAAAAGGAGGCTATTTTGGGTCAAATGAGGCACGAAAAGCGGAGTTTAGCAGCGCTAAATGAGCATTTTCGGAACGAAATTTGACCAAAAATAGGCCCTTTGCAGCCCGCGAATATAAATTCAAACAGCTTCTTCAGTAGCAGGAAATTAAAAATGAGCAATAAGCGTTAGATTTGCAGACTAAAAAGAAGGACTGGAATGAAACTAGTATTACGTGTATTGCTCTTCCTTGTGGTGGTGATTGGTTTGGTGACCTGTGAAAAACTGGAAGAAAACCTGCTCGAAGGCCCCATCGAACTCTCGACTCAAGAACAACGTTTCCTCACTGAAAATGACTGCGACGGCGCAGTCCGGCTGTGCTACAATGCCCTAGCCTTTGACGATTGGTGGCAAGTACACTTCTGGCGCATGTGCAATGACGCAGCCACTGACGATGCCTGGGTAGGCGATACCATCAAAAACTACGACATCAATCCCCCACGGATTTCCAACAATCCGCTGGATTCCAATAGAACCCGCAACGATACCATTGCCGCCCCCCCTTTCAAGCGCCGCATCGAAATCATGCAAGCTGGGCATTACACCCTGGATACTCGTGGTGAGCGCCTGCGCGATTTTTACCAGTCCAACTTTAAAGGTATTTTCCTCTGCAACAGCGCCATCTCCGGGCTGAGCACCTCGAAAATTGCCGACAATGTGAAAAACAGGCTGGTAGCCGAAGCGAAGTTTCTCCGGGGTTTTTATTATTTTGAACTGGTCAAAAACTTTGGTGGCGTGCCCGTCATCACATCCGTGGTCTCTACCGAGTACCTAGACACGATGACCAGAGCATTGGTACCCAAAGTGTACCGCCAAATCAAACAAGACTTTACAGAAGCCGCCGCAGTATTGCCCACTTTGACCGAACAAAATGCCAAAGACCGTGGTCGCGCTACACAAGGTGCGGCACTCGCTTTTTTGGCAAAAGCAGAGTTGTACGATGGGAACTGGGAAGCTGCGCTGGTTGCCGCCAAAAAGGTGATCGAAACGGGTGACTACGCACTGGAGCCCAACTTTGGCGACCTCTGGAACCCTGGCAATATCAACAGCCGCGAGTTCATCTTTAGCATTGGTACCGGAGTGTGGTCTTTCAACGCATTCGGCAATCCCATCCCGCTCATGTGCGGTACCCGCGCCGAAAAGGGCTGGGGCTATTTGTGCCCTACCTCCAATCTTGAACAACACTACCTGGATGATCAGGACAGTGTACGCCTCAAATGGACCATCATCAAGCACCAACAACCCGTTCCTGGGGATACCACCAAACGCTTCAACGCCCGCCCTGACGTAAGTAAATCGGCTCGTTTTAGCCGAAAACTGTATACGCCTTCACAGCAGCGCTTCAGCGGATCGGGCACCAAATTACCCAACAACGTGATCTTCATGCGCTACGCCGACCTGCTTCTGATCGCAGCTGAAGCGGCTTACCACCGCAATGATCCCAGCACAGCAGTAGGCTACCTGAATAAGGTCCGCGAACGGGCCAAAGTCAGTGAAACCACTAGTACAAGTGGAACAGCATTGCTGGATGCCATTTATAAGGAACGCCGCTCGGAATTGGCCTTTGAAGGGCATCGCCTCTTTGATTTGCGGCGTACCAAAAGACTTAACCAAACCTTCGGCACTCTTGGTTCTTTTGTAACTTACAATCAGAGGGGTACCGACTTTTACGAAACCAGCAACAAAAGAGAAAAACAGGATAAGGGCGTCAACTTCAAACCCGACAAACACGAGCTTTGGCCAATACCCCAGGATGAGTTGAATCGGAGAAGAGGGTTACGGCAGAATCCGGGGTATTAAAAGTGAAAAGTGAAAAGTGAAAAGTGAAAAGTGAAAAGTGAAAAGTGAAAAGTGAAAAGTGAAAAGTGAAAAGTGAAAAGTGAAAAGT
>JAIXOO010000067.1 GCA_027486765.1 Saprospiraceae bacterium | reverse complement strand
TCTAAAGAAGCATAAATCCTTGTTCTATGCAAGTTACTGATATGTTCCCTAGCTTCCAATTCCCAGTTCAGGTCACCATTGATGGCCGAACGCTGGACTATTTGCTTACTGTGGATGAGACAGGGCACGTGTTCGAGGCTGTGCCTACTGTTTATGAGCTGCCATTGACGGCTCAAAAATTGATATTGGGGGAAACGGATGGGCAGCTGGAGCGGAAAATAAGGGCGTATACCCGTTTGTTTAAGTATTTGGTTCCCCTGTATTTGGCTGACAAACTAAGTTTGCCGGAAGTAGATATGTTTCCTTTAGCCACTGAGATTCAGCAGCGTTTGCAGACCAAAAGTTTGGTTTGGGCAACCTTGCCCTATGACCCATCAATTTATAACCCTGCAATGAAGGCTATTAATGTCTTTGGAACCCATAAGAACAATGCGCAATCACCTTACTGGATTGAAGCTTGGGAGGCGATAATCCAGATTCTTAAAAACCTTAACTCATGGGACAACGACACATACTTAGGTAGTTTTGGGACTAGGTTTTTTGACGTTGCCAGTGACTTTTTACCTGCAATCATCCCCTTGTTGAATAAAAATACCCAATACGCTAGTTTCAACCAAATTGCATATAATCGTATACGTACCAGCATGATCAAAGAATTTTTGCTGGAAGAACTTGAAAATCCTGCTTGTTTCGAATACCTGGGAGGCATTCTTAGTGCATTGGCTATTTTTGGATCGAGTGACAAAGATATTTTTGACGCAATAGTAAAGTTCTATGAACAAAAAAAGGGAGTGATGGGTAGTGCTTCAGACCGCCTGATGGAAGTGCTTATGCATCACCCTTGTGTGCGTGCAACAGAAATCGGCTTTGAGATCATTCATCAAAACCACAGCCAGCATGCTTATTACGCAGCGAGAATTCTGATTGAAATGGGGGTTAAACAAAGCGAGATATTAAAGATCATGATGCCTCATTTTGTGGCGGCAGAGCCGGATTCCACATCTGCAGTATTTTATGTCTTGCGCAATTGTATTGCGCCAGAGCACCTTCCAATACCTGAAGATCTCCTGGATGTTGCTGTACGCATTTTGTCTAAAAAAAGAGTGAGTAGTGTCGTTTACAGTGTACCTGAAATAGCTAGAAAAAATGAAACTTATTTAAAGGTTGATGAATTGTATCAGTTATTGCACCACGAGGCTACCGGGGTTCGGGAAATGGTATTGCTGACCATCAAAGAATTTCACCAAAGGTTAAAGATTGAATTTTATGGAGAAGCGAGATATCTGAATAAGCGAACAAAAATTGATTTCAAACCGTTCACCACTTCCCGCTTCGCAAAGTGTTATTGGGAACTGGCCAAAGACCCGGATCGAGAAGTTGCCAGAGCCGCCATTCGGGTTCTGGGCATGGTTGGATTTGAGCAAAAGCGCGAGGATTACATTGATCTTCTCTTGAGTTTAGCAGTTGAAAATGATTCTAGAAAAGACATTCAGGATGAAGTCATTGGAGCCATCAACTACATATTGGAACGCATTCCTTATGCTGCCCAAATAGAAGCACTTTATTTGTCGATACTGGAAAGCAATCAATATTCTTCCAGATCAAGTACGATCTATGGGCTGAGGTTTTCACCTAATTTAAACTTTAAAAATACCCTGTGGATGAAGTACAGAGATGATCAGGACACCAGTGTCCAAAGTGCAATAAAAAATGATCTTTTTAGGGTCCCCAAAAGGAGTTTTAAGGTGAGATTTTACAACATTATCAATTTACTAACTCAATCAAAGACCAGAAAGTAAATAAAAAAGAATTTTGAAAAAAAATAAATTTGCAAATCAAAAAAACAATTGTACTTTTGCACCGCCTTAGGGCTTACGTGTAACTTTTTGTCTCCTGTACAATTAGCCTACCAATAGCCTGCAAATTCAACAGGCATAAATGTGTCAATGGGTCGCGCGACAACTTATAGCATTACGGATAGTGCGCCCCCCGACAGTAACACAACTTAATGAAACAATTGAATTTTTCTGAACTGGCACTGAGCCAGGAAGTGCAAAGCGCGATCACTGACATGGGCTTTGCTACGGCTACGCCTATTCAATCTGAAGCCATTCCTCACTTGCTCAATGGGAAAGACCTGATTGGTCAAGCCCAAACGGGTACGGGTAAAACCGCAGCCTTTGGTATTCCGCTTTTGGAATCCATCGATTGTAGCACTCGTGAGGTAGCGGCAATTGTATTGTGTCCTACCCGCGAATTGGCGGTACAAGTAGCTGAAGAGCTGCGTAAATTGGCCAAGTACAAAAAAGGGTTATTCATCTCCACTATATATGGTGGTGATTCGATCCAGCGCCAATTGAAAGAGTTGAAAAGTGGCCCACAGGTTGTAGTTGGTACACCTGGCCGGGTGATGGATCACTTGAAGCGCAAGACTTTGCGCCTTGAAACCATCGAAATGGTGGTACTGGATGAAGCCGACGAAATGTTGAACATGGGTTTCCGCGAAGACATCGAAAGCATCCTGGCTCAAATGCCAGTAAGCCGCCAAACGGTGTTGTTCTCTGCGACCATGCCCAAGCCAATCATGGACATCGCGCGCCGTTTCCAAAACAGCCCCGTACACATCAAAGTGGTGAAGGAAGAATTGACCAACGCCTCGATTGATCAGGTTTATTACGATATTCCGGTACAAGCGAAAGAACCTGTAATTGCACGTTTGATCGAATACTACGATTTGCAGCGGGTGATCGTTTTCGCCAACATGAAAAAAACGGTTGACGACCTGACGGAAGGACTCAATATCCTAGGCATCAGTGCCAAAGCCATCCACGGCGACTTGAACCAAAACCAACGCAACGCGGTATTGACTGCTTTCCGTGCTGGCTCGGTGAACGTACTGGTGGCTACGGATGTAGCAGCTCGGGGAATCGACGTGAGTGCAGTAGACGGGGTGTTCAACTACGACCTGCCTTACGACGCTGAATACTATGTACACCGCATTGGCCGCACGGGTCGTGCTGGTAAATTGGGCAAATCTTTCAGTTTCGTGACTGGCCGCAACGATCGTTACCGCCTGCGCGACATCGAAGATTTTAGCAAAGTGCGCATCGAACGCCGCAATGTACCTACCGTACAGGATCTGGCGAAACAACAGCAAGCCAAATTGTGGGAAAAAGTAACCGAAACGATTGCCGAAGGTGATCTGGAGGCTTACGAAATCATGGCCCGCGATTTCTGCAAAACCAATGGTTTGGACAGCCGCCAATTGGCAATGGCCCTGGTGAAAATGGCCATGCCCAATGTCAACGCGGTTGAAATCCCCAACTTGAACGCCGAGCGCGAAAGACGCCCAGCAAGAGAAGGTGAGCAACGCGAACAACGTGGTGAATACCGTGGTGGCAACGGCGGTGGCAACTTCAATGGCCCACGAGGCAACAACAACGGCGGAAGCTACAAATCGGGCCCACCGAGAAAAAAAGAATACGGCTCCCCAAAGGGAGATAGTTACGCAGGTAAAAAGCCAGGCGGGAAGAAAAAGTATTCCCGTGAGATGGTTTAAGCCTAAATAAATACACTGTACAGGAGCGGGATTCAACTACGGTTGGGTGCCGCTTTTGTCGTTTCCTTGCCGCCAGCAACCTCAATACAAAATTAGCGTTATCTTCGTGCCAAATAGACATCAAGTTGAAGCTGTATACAAAAGGATGCATCGCTTTAATCCCTATTTTCGGCACGGCTATAGTGCACTTAGTTACCAACTTTTCTTCACAACTCTTGTTTGAGTTGTTAACTTTTAAATCTTTAGTTATGAATATTTTTGTTGCAAAATTAAGCTTTGACACGCAAGACGATGATTTACGCGAAGCGTTCGAGCAATACGGAGTTGTTGATTCTGCAAAAGTCATTTTAGACCAATCAACAGGGCGTTCAAAAGGATTTGGCTTTGTAGAAATGCCAAATGACGACGAAGCGCTCAATGCCATCGAAGGCCTGGACAACAGTGACCTGGATGGTCGTACAATTGTAGCTAAGAAAGCTGAAGCCCGTGAAAATCGTGGCGGCGGCGGCGGTGGCGGCTACGGTGGTGGTGGCGGCGGTAATCGTGGCGGCGGTGGCGGCTACGGTGGCGGCGGCGGCAATCGTGGTGGCGGCGGCTACGGCGGCGGCGGTGGTGGTAATCGTGGCGGCGGTGGCGGCTACGGTGGCGGCCGTGACAGGTATTAAAGAAAACGCTCTTGTTCATGCGCATTGTAGCGTGAATTAGCGCGGTCTTAATCCTGATTTTCAATACCATTCCGCTCCAGTTGTTCCGCATGGAATTGACTGGAGCGGAACGGTTATGTTCAATCCACCTTGATCTTAAATTCCTTCGGAGGCTCTGCTCCCAGCAAATGCTTCACAAAATAATCCCAGCGCTTGCGCATCATGTAGAAGCTGTCCCCGCCGTAGCCATGCCGGGCGTTGGGGAAAATCACCAGATCAAAATCCTTGTTGGCCTTGATCAAGGCATCCACCACCAGGTAAGTATTATAAGGCGGTACATTGTCATCCATGGCACCGTGGGCCAACATCAGTTTGCCTTTTAAGTTTGCTGCAAAGTTTTGGTTGGCCTGGCCGTCGTAGTTTGATTTACCCTGGGCATCTTTCACCAAAAGGCCGATGTAGCGTTCGCCCCAGTCGTCTTCGTAGTTGCGGTTTTCGTGATTTCCCGATTCTGAAATGCCTACTTTGTAAAAATCTGGATAGCGGAACAAGGCTGCAGCAGTCGCGTAGCCACCACCCGAATGCCCCCACATGCCTACCCGGTCCAGATCCAAAAATGGGTGTTTAGCGGCCAGTTGTTTGAGTCCGGAAATTTGGTCTTCCAGAGTATTGTCGCCCATGTTGCCGTAACACACATCGTGGAAAGACTTGGAACGCCCGGGGTTACAAGTGCCGTCAATCACCACTACGACAAAGCCCAACTCCGCTAGTGCCTGATGATCGCTGCGTGCCGCACTGAATGAACGGCTGCCCACACCACCGCCCTGAGGGCCAGGATAGATGTAATTGATGACCGGGTACTTTTTGCTTTTATCCAGGGTAGTTGGGGTAAACATCAAGCCGTACAAGTCCCACTTGCCATCCCGAGATTTTACGGAGATGGGCTCGGGAGCTTTCCAGCCGCTGGCCATCAACTTGGAGAGGTCGGTTTTTTCCAGGGTAGCAATCAAGGCTCCGCTCATGTCTCTCAACACACTTACCGGCGCTACATCTGGTTTGGAATAATTGTCAGTAAAATACTTGCCATCGAGTGACAAGGATACATTGTGGTTGCCATCTTCCGGAGTCAACAATTGAACAGGTTTGCCGCCAAAATCCACCCGATAGAAATGGCTGAAATAAGGATCCCGGCCTTTTTCCCGGCCATTGGCCAAAAAGTACAGCATCCGGTTTTTTTCATCCACTTTCAACAAGCGGGTGACTACAAAATCCCCTTTGGTGATTTGTTGCTTCAGCTTTCCCGTAGTGGCGTCGTACAGGTACAAATGGCCCCAGTCATCCCTTTCCGAATACCAGAGGATTTCGTTGGAGGCAGGGAGATAGCGCCAGTTCACACTTCCTTGGCCGCTTTCGAATTGGGTCGCTACTTTTTCTTCAAAAATGGTTTTGACTTGGCCAGTTGTGGCGTCAGCAATGCTCAATTTTGCTTCTTTGTGGTCACGTGTAGTGGATACGAAAGCCAATTTGCTGCCATCCGGGCTCCATTCGTTGTCATCAAAAGATCCAGAGCAAGCAATGTCATCACAGAGCGTACCTCTGCGGTCATCAGCAGGCATTTGCAAACGAATGACTTTGCGGTTGTCCACTTCGATGATGATCCGTTGAATTTTGATGATGTCCTTGTCCACGGGAAGGGGATATTTCCAAGCCTCCAGTTTGGGTGCACCCACGTTGGTAGACACCAGATACATGTCGCTGACATGCCGCTGATCCTGTTGGAAGGTGGCGATTTTTTTGGAATCGGGTGACCAAAGTACCACGGGGCGCTCACTGTGCCGCCAGCCAGCATTGTCGGTGGCGTACCCAAAATCTTTGATGCCATCGGTGGTGAGTTGGGTTTCTTGTTTGGTTGCCACATCCTTGACCCACAAATTCCAATCTTTAATGAAGACTGCCTTTTTCCCATCGGGCGAAAGTACCTCTAGGCCCCCACCTCTACGGCCCATGCCCAAGGGGCGTTCACTTGCATCGGGTAGTAAAGACTTCAAATCTGCGGCGGTTTTCCGGCTAGCGTCAGCTGGATTGATCAATACAAACTGGTTGCCTGTGGCAGTGCTGGTTGAATACCAAAATTTGCCATCGGCCAGCCAGTTTGGGTTCACATTGCTGTTGTAAACCAGCTTGGAGGTATTGACACCTAAAAATTTGACGGCCTGCTCGTAGTTGGCTGCTGTGACATTCTGCTGTGCGAATCCAGCTATGGCTATCATGCTGAGGATTGCGGTAGCCAATAAACTTTTGTTCATTGTTTGTGATGGTTTTATTTTGTTAAGGTGTCGTGCTCCACAGAGTAGGGGCAGATCAGAGGTGAAATTAGTGATTTTATTTATTGGGGCTTCAAATCGGAGCCGAGGATTGGCTTAGAGTAGATCTAGTTGGACGGTTTTCGCAGACGGGCAGCGCGGTTTTTAAAAAAACCTGTTGAGCAAGGGTTGCTCAACAGGTGGTTTTGACTTTGCATCCATCCTCCGTGGTGGTGCATGTAAGTTGGGCGTAGGGAGTAAGTTAAGTGTTCAGATTGAAGGCTGATCAATAATGCTAACCAGTGGAATTGTCACAACGAAAGACAGTCGGGTACAAAAAACAGTGCTCAATTAGGAACCCCCTCCTTCTGTTCTCAATATCGATCGCTTCCATTGCAACAATTCCATTGATCTTTATATCGCTTTGTTGCCGCTGATGACCCGTAGGATCACCGCAATCACCGCAATCACCAGCAGGACGTGAATCAGGCCTCCGGCGTGAAAACCGATGAACCCAACCAACCAGGCGATGACTAAAATTACCGCGACAGTATAAAGTAGGTTACCCATGATTTTGTCACATTTAATGATGTGTGGAGAAAATAATTACGCTGCAAAGTTGCGTCGTATTGAATTCAAAAGCCTTACATAAATCCTGAAATTTGTTACATAATTCACATATGATTAGAAAGAAAGGTAAATAATGTATGCCATTTAAAAATGTGGGAAAGATGTAACTATACACCGCGATTGTGTAATACATCTGGGGTAAAAAGGACTCACCTTTGCAGCACAAACTCACCATAAATTTATGAACATGAATATCCTAAGTAAACAAATTGCACCAGTAGCCGTGATTACCTTATTACTACTGGGTTTTACCAAACTTGAGGCTCAAAAAATGGAATTTGGCTTGCGGTTTATGCCAACTTTCTCATCCTTCGAAGTATTCACGCCAGGCAATGGCCGACAAATCGGAGATTACACCAATGGATACGGATTTGGCGCAACCTTGGGCTACAATTTTACGGACCACATTGGCATCCAAGTCGAAGCGATCTACAGCGCCATCGGCCAGAAATACACTGAAGTAGACGTGGAACGGAAGATCAACCTGAAATACGTCAACATCCCACTTTTGCTTTCAATCAATACAGGAAAGTCGAAGGTGGTCAATTTTAATCTGGTCGGAGGCCCTCAGATTGGGATCAGCGTTGGCAGCAATATTTTTACCTCCAAAGACGGCACCAACAATTCCGACGCCGTACTGTCTGTAAAAAATGGCGACTTGGGAGTTGCCTACGGGGCCGGCCTAGACTTTGGGGTCAACTCAGCGCGTACCATACGGGTAGGCCTAGGTTTCCGGGGCGTTCAAGGCTTGTTTGACATCAGCGACAACAACGCTACCCTTTCAACGGATGGCTACTACCTTTTGGACCGCTCCAAAGTAAAAACCTACGCTGCGTATGCGGGGCTATCGATATTGTTTTAATCTTTTGGGTGGGCTACGCTTGCTGAACTTGAAAAGTTTAGCAAGCGTAACTATTTTAAAATCAAAAATTATTCTGCTTACCTACTCTCAAAATGGAAATGAATACCTTGATTAGGTTGCCTTTTTATGCGAAGGCTTCTTTGCTTTTGATCGGTCTGTACCTCTTCACCAGTATCCTTTTTATTGGACAAGACATCATTCTTCCCCTTATTTATGCCACCATTATTGCCATCTCGATTAGCCCCGGTGTCAATTTTTTGGTTAGAAAAAAAGTCAATCGAACCCTTGCTATTTTTGCGGTGCTGATCGTGGCCCTGCTACTGATTGTGGCTTTGATCCTTTTAATCGTCACTCAAGCCAGTTTGATGGGGCAGGCCTGGCCCCAATTGTTGGATAAATTTGAATCCTTGCTGAATGATGGCATCGCCTGGGCCTCGGGGTCTTTCGACATCAGCATCCAACAAATCAACACTTGGATTGCCAAATCAAAGGCAGAACTGATGAACAACAGTAGCACTGCCATTGGCATTACCCTAACCACGATGAGTGGGGTACTTGCTTCCATTTTTTTGACCCCGGTATACATTTTCATGATATTGTACTACCAGCCCCATTTGATCGAGTTTACGCACCGGTTATTTGGCGTAGACCACAACAGTAACGTGAGCGAAATCCTGCGCGAAACCAAAGGCATCATCCAGGGGTATCTGGTGGGGCTTTTTGCCGAATTTGCCATCATTGCGGTGCTCAACATCGTAGGTTTATTGGTACTTAGAATGGAATACGCCATTTTGCTCGGCATCCTGGGGGCTCTGCTCAATGTAATTCCCTATCTCGGTGGCATAATTGCCATGGCCCTTTTTGCAGCAATTGCTCTGGTAACCAAATCTCCGGTATACGTACTGTACGTCATCGCCCTTTATACCCTGATCCAACTAATCGACAACAACTACATTGTTCCCAAGATAGTAGGCTCGAAGGTCAAACTCAATGCCCTGATTTCAATCATTGTCGTGATCGCTGGAGCGGCACTTTGGGGGATTCCGGGTATGTTTCTTTCCATTCCACTAACCGCCGTGGTCAAGTTGATCCTGGATCGGATTGAATCCTTAAAACCTTGGGGCTTTTTATTGGGCGACACCATGCCTCCCTTGGTCAAACTGGATTTGAAATTCAAAAAAAAAGCACCAAAAATGCGTGAATGATGTAACTCTTATGAGGAAATATGTAAAGCTTTTGATCTGTAAATCAGCGATATTTGTATAGTGGAAATTTTTTCACTATTAAAGTTTATGAAATTGAAAAAGAGAAAACTACTGACAATTCTAGGCATAGTTTCGGTCTTTTTATTTACTGGCTGCCAAAAAGATGATTTTGAAGAAATCGTCGGCCTTTGCCCAACTGTAACGACCATCAATCCTTTGGCAGGTGCGACCGATGTGGCACTCAACAGCAGTGTTACAGTGAAATTCAACGAGAGAATGGACCCTGCTACCATCAATAGCTCCTCATTCACCTTGCTGCAAGCGTTGAGCCCAGTAGCCGGAACGGTTACCTACACCGATACTACGGCAACATTCAGCCCTTCCGCCAACTTACTGGCCAACACCAGCTACACTGCCCGCTTGACCACGGCGGTCAAGTCACTCAAGGGCAACGCCATACAAAGCGATTATGTGTGGAGTTTCAAAACAGCCATTCTGTAGGCTAGCCTACTGTAAATCAAAAAAATGCAAGTAAAAATGAATAACATAAAGAGACTCCGCAAGGCGGAGCCTGTCCAAAACCTGAGCATAAAAAATCTGGTTTTAATCACCCTTTTGTGTACGATTGCACCCATGCTGCTGCAAGCTCAAGCAACCAGCACCTATTCCCAATCTCCTGTGCGGATTGGCATAGCGGCAGGCGCCAATTTTAACTTCTACCGGGGCTCGACCCAAATGTTGAACCCAAATTTTACGGCACCAGTAGCTTTTAATTATGCCGATGGAGTGGGATTTTTTCTGGCACCGCTGATCGAATACGTCAACCCTGTTTCTGGCTTGGGGGTGTCCCTACAGGTAGGTTTTGATGGCCGTAAAAGTGCGTTCAACAAGGAGATTACCCCCTGTAATTGCCCGGCTGACCTGACCACTAATTTAAGCTACGTGACGGTGGAACCGACCTTGCGCGTTGCGCCATTTGGATCCAACTTTTACTTGTTCGGTGGCCCCCGCATGGCTTTTAATGTGGAAAAATCCTTTACCTATAAGTTGGGCATCAATCCAGCTTTTCCCGACCAAGCTCCGACACCAGATGTAAAAGGAGATTTGAGTGATGTCACGCCTACCCTGGTGTCTATGCAAATAGGCGCAGGATACGACATCCCACTATCGGCTCCCGACTACCCGATGCAAGCCATTCTATCTCCCTTCATTTCGTTTCAACCTTATTTTGGTCAAAAGCCACGTTCGGTCGAAACATGGAACATCACCACCCTCCGGGTAGGTGCCGCTCTAAAATTTGGACATGGGAAAAAAGACCCAACAACTACTACCAGTACAACCAACGAGCCTCTGCCCACTACTCCGAATGTAGTCGTTGCCGCGGATCCACAAGTTCAGTTTTTTGTGAATTCACCCAAAAACATTCCCGTAGAACGCCGGGTGAGAGAAACCTTCCCTTTGCGCAACTATGTGTTTTTTGACTTGGGCTCTACCGAAATTCCCAACCGCTACATGTTGATCAGGAAGGATCAAGTCAAAGATTTTAAGGAAGATCAATTGGAAGTGTTTACCCCTAAAAACTTGTCGGGCCGTTCCGCCCGCGGCATGACGGTGTATTACAACCTTTTGAACATCCTGGGCGACCGGATGGGCAAAAACCCAGGCACGGCGATTACTTTGGTCGGTTCTTCGGAAAAAGGTCCAGAAGATGCACGGATGATGGCCGAATCGGTTCAACGATATTTGGTAAACGTGTTCAGCATCAACAATTCCAGAATTGGCATCGAAGGCCGTACTAAACCCAGTATTCCATCTGAACAACCTGGTGGTACACAGGAGCTTGGGCTGCTCAGGGCTGGCGATCGCAGGGTCTCTATCGAGAGTACTTCACCCGCTTTGCTGATGGAATTCCAGACTGGACCAGAGGTCTTTTTAAAGCCAGTGGAATACACCGCAGTTCAGGAAGCACCCTACGACAGCTACGTTACTTTTTATGTGATGGGCGGCAACGAGGCCCTGTATTCCTGGTCAATGGACATCAAAGACGAAAAAAACATTGTGCAAACTTTTGGTCCCTATACCCGTGAAAATGTAAGTTTACCTGGGAAAACAATCCTGGGCACCCGCCCCAGCGGCCACTTCAAGGTCACAATGACCGGGAAAACCAAATCGGGTACAAGCATCACCAAAGAGGCCGCAGTAGACATCGCGCTATGGACCCCACCTACCAATGAAGAAGGCATGCGCTTCAGCGTCATTTATGAATTCAATGAATCAAAAGCCATCTCCATTTATGAAAAATACCTCAATGACGTGGTCATTCCCAAAATACCTCAGAATGGAACGGTCATCATCCACGGCCATACCGACATCATTGGTGACGAGAGTTACAACCAAAAACTGTCCATGGCCCGGGCCACCAATGTCAAAAGTATCCTCGAAAGTGGTCTGCTGAAAGCAGGCAGAAGTGATGTAAAGTTCCAAACCTATGGCTCCGGCGAAGACGAAAATTTGTCCCCATTTGCAAATAACTACCCCGAAGAACGGTTTTACAATCGCACCGTAATCATTGACATCATTCCCCGGAACTAAGTCAATTGGTGAAAATACCCATACCAGGAGGCCGTCTACAATTTTAGGTGTAGATGGCCTTCTTATTATTTAGTTATGTATGTTGTTGAATAACTTGTTGCTCATCATTGTCCTGTTGATGGTGGTTTCTCTTTTCTCAATGTTGAGCGAGAAATTGCGGATTTCCTATCCAATTTTTTTAGTGATTTGCGGCTTGTTTATTGGGTTTATCCCCAAAGTATTGGACATCACCCTGGAACCAGAGTTGGTCTTCCTCATTTTTTTACCTCCATTGCTTTATGCCGCTGCCTGGAACACCTCCTGGAAAGATTTTTGGGCCTTGCGAAGGCCCATTGGTTTATTGGCCTTGGGCCTGGTCATTTTTACTTCCTGTGCAGTCGCCATTGTTGCTCATCTGTTGATCCCCGGCTTTTCCTTAGCCCTGGGCTTTTTATTGGGAGGGATCATTTCACCACCCGATGCGATTGCGGCGACCTCGGTATTGGAAAAATTGAGGATACCCAAAAGAGTGGTCGATATTTTGGAAGGTGAAAGCCTGGTCAACGACGCGGCGAGTTTGATTGTGTTTCGCTTTGCCTTGGCGGCAGTGTTGACCCACAAATTTGTTTTGCTGGATGCCGGACTTGATTTTGTAATCGTTGTCGTGGCTGGAATTCTAGTTGGATTGGGCATTGCCTTATTTATTTATGGCGTCCACCGCTTTTTACCCACTACGCCCAGCATCGATACAGCCATTAACTTGATGGCACCCTACCTGATGTACGTTACCGCCGAGCATTTTCATTTTTCGGGCGTACTGGCGGTGGTCAGTGGTGGGCTTTTCCTCAGTGCGCGCTCCACCGAAGTATTTTCATTCAGCTCCCGACTGCAATCGCAGGGGGTATGGGATACCCTGGTCTTTTTGCTCAATGGGGTCGTTTTTGTCATGATTGGCCTGCAACTTCCCGTGATTTTAAAGAATCTGGATCCCGCTACCATTAATCACGCCATATATTATGGTGTGATCATCAGTATCGTGACCATATTGGTGCGCATCATTTGGGTTTTTCCGGCGGCCTATTTACCCCGATTGCTGAGTAAAAAAATCAGGACAAACGAAGCAGCCCTCGACTGGAAACCGGTTTTTATCATCGCCTGGAGTGGCATGCGTGGGGTAGTTTCACTAGCTGCGGCTTTATCCATACCGCTTACTTTGAGTAGCGGCGCCGCTTTTCCCCAGCGTGACCTGATTTTGTTCATTTCCTTTATTGTCATCCTCTGCACTTTGGTGTTACAGGGTTTGAGCTTGCCTTTTTTAGTTCATGCATTTGACCTGGAGATCAAAGACGAAAAAACCGAGCAAGAGCTGGAAATACAAATGCACCTGGTGTCCAGTGTTTTGGCGTACATCAAAACCCGTTATAGTGAAGAAATTGAAATCGACCATGCTTTTGGGGTACTGAAAAGGCGCTATGAACACTTAAAGAAAACCCAACAAAAACAATTGTCCGTGGAAGAAGATATGCCTTCTTACATTTTCGCTTATCGGGCTGCGCTGTTGGAATTGATCGAGGTTCGCCGAAAAGCTTTGGACGAAATGAGTGCAGCTAAAAAGTATCCAAATGAACTGATTCGCAACATTGAAAAGAGAATCGATCATGAGGAAGCGAGTTTGAGTATAGCTTTAGAAAAATAAGTGGGATATATGTAACTCTTTTTTAGAATAATGTAAAGTTTTCAGTTTTTAATTAACTCACCTTGAGGTATAATAATCATTCACACTGTAAAATTGAAAATTTTGAGAACTATACTACCCAACGCATTAACAGTTATTGCCCTATTGTTAATCCCACTTCTTACCTTTGGGCAAGCACCAAATCTAGGTGCCTCCTCCAGTTTTGCACTATTCACTGCAGCTGGAGCATTCAGCAACAACGGAGCATCCCAAGTTAAGGGCGATATTGGCACCAATGTTGGCGCATATACGGGCTTTCCTCCTGGCATTGTGATTGGAGCTGTGCATTTGGCTGATCCGATTACGGCTCAAGCGGCTAGCGATTTGGGCACGGCCTATGGTTCCTTAAATGCTTTAACCTGTGGGGAAGTGATAGGCACAACCTTAGGTAGCGGGCAAATGCTTGCTCCGAATATTTATTGCCTCGGAGCTGCCTCAAGTTTGAACGGTGAACTGATTTTGAATGGAGCAGGAGATCCGAGTTCCATTTTTATTTTTAAAATAGGCGGCGCTTTGTCAACGAGTACCCTAGCAAAAGTGACACTGACCAATGGTGCATCACTTTGTAATGTCTTCTGGGTAATAGATGGTGCATTCAACTTGGGCGAAGGGTCTAGTTTTTTAGGTACTGTTCTGGCCAATGGGGCCATCAATTTATTGGAAGGAGCGTCATTTACTGGCCGAGGTCTTTCCGTAGAAGGTGCAATTTCGCTAAATAACAACATAGTTAATGGATCGTCGCCAAGTCCTTCAACCATTACTAGTGGTGGTGCAACTACATTCTGTGCAGGTGGGAGTGTAGTGCTTTCCGGAAACATTGGCGGTACCTGGAGTACAGGCGCGACAACGCCAACGATCACAGTGACTACGAGCGGGGACTACTTTGTAACCAATACTGCTCCTTGTGGCTCTTTACAATCCAATCACATTGTAGTTGTGGTTAACCCACTGCCCAGTTGTACTATTTCGGGTAGCGATGTCATCTGTGGCGGTCAATCCACCGAACTTTGTGCACCAGCTGGTGCAGCAAGCTATTTGTGGAGCACAGGTGCAAGTACCCGCTGTATCAATGTTACTACGGCTGGGACCTATTCGATAACGGTTACCAGTGCTAGTGGTTGTGAGAACATTTGCAGCAAAATATTGGTCGACAGCCCACTGCCGATTTGTGCAATTACGAGCAGTGCCGCGATTTGTGCAGGCCAATCCACGCAACTCTGCGCCAGTGGCGGCACCAGTTATTTGTGGAGCACGGGTGCAAGTACCACTTGTATTGATGTAACTGTAGCTGGAACGTATACCGTGACGGTGACCGATGCGAATGGCTGTAGTAGCACTTGTAGCCAAGTCGTCACTGTCAACCCCTTACCCATTTGTGCAATTACAGGCGGTTCTGCGATTTGTGTAGGCCAATCGACCCAACTCTGTGCCAGTGGAGGTACCAGTTATTTGTGGAGCACGGGTGCGAGTTCGAGTTGTATTGATGTAAGTGCGGCTGGAACGTATACCGTTACAGTGACCAATGCCAACGGTTGCAGCAGCACTTGTAGCCAAGTCGTCACCGTCAATTCCTTGCCGATTTGTGCAATTACAGGCGGTTCTGCGGTATGTGCGGGCCAATCCGCCCAACTCTGCGCCAGCGGCGGTACCAGTTATTTGTGGAGCACGGGTGCGAGTTCGAGTTGTATTGATGTAAGTGCGGCTGGAACGTATACCGTTACAGTGACCAATGCGAATGGTTGCAGCAGCACTTGTAGCCAAGTCGTCACCGTCAATTCCTTGCCGATTTGTGCAATTACAGGCGGTTCTGCGATTTGTGCGGGCCAATCCACTCAACTCTGTGCCAGCGGCGGCACCAGTTATTTGTGGAGCACGGGCGCAAGTACGAGTTGTATTGATGTAACAGCGGCTGGAACCTATACGGTTACGGTGACCAATGCGAGTGGCTGCAGCAGTACTTGTAGCCAAGTCGTTACTGTCAACCCTTTACCCATTTGCCTGATCACGGGCAATGACGCGATCTGCCAGGCTGGTCAATCCAGCGAACTCTGTGCCAGTGGCGGTACCAACTATTTGTGGAGTACCGGAGCAAGCACCAGTTGCATCACCATCAATGCTGCCGGAACCTATAGCGTTACAGTGACCAATGCAAACGGCTGCATCAGTATTTGTAGCAAAACCATTACGATCAATCCATCACCAGTTTGTACGATTGCTGGCAATGATGCGATTTGCCCGGGCCAATCGACTCAACTCTGTGCAACTGGAGGTACGAGCTATGTGTGGAGTACCGGAGCAATTACCAGTTGTATCAGCATCAATGCCGCCGGAACTTATAGCGTTACAGTGACCAATGCGGATGCTTGCATTAGCACTTGTAGCAAAACCATCACGATAAACCCGCTGCCCATTTGCCTGATCACAGGCAATGATGCGGTTTGTGCAGGCCAGTCCGTCCAACTCTGTGCCAGTGGAGGTACCAGCTATTTGTGGAGCACAGGCGCGAGCACCAGTTGCATCACCATCAATGCCGCCGGAACTTATAGCGTTACCGTGACCAATGCGGATGGTTGCATTAGCACTTGTAGCAAAATCATCACTGCCAATCCGCTGCCCATTTGCCTGATCACGGGCAATGCCACGATTTGTATCGGCCAGTCCACTCAACTCTCCGCCAGTGGCGGCACCAGCTATTTGTGGAGCACGGGCGCGAGTACGAGTTGCATCAACGTAAATGCTGCCGGAACGTACAGCGTAACAGTGACCGATGTGAACGGCTGTAGCAGCACTTGTAGCCAAATCATCACCGTTAATCCACTGCCCATTTGCCTGATCACAGGCAATGATGCGATTTGTATAGGCCAATCAATCCAACTCTGTGCCAGTGGCGGCTCCAGCTATTTGTGGAGCACGGGCGCGAGTACCAGTTGCATCAACGTAACTGCCGCCGGAACATACAGCGTTACCGTGACCGACGTGAACGGCTGTAGCAGTATTTGCAGCAAAATCATCAGTGCCAATCCGCTGCCCATTTGTACCATTACAGGCAATGACGCGATTTGTGCGGGTCAGTCCATCCAACTCTGTGTCAGCGGAGGTTTCAGTTATTTGTGGAGCACGGGCGCGAGTACCAGTTGTATCAATGTCAATACTGCCGGAACCTATTCCGTTACAGTGACTAGTGCAGGTGGCTGTTTCAGTACTTGCAGCAAAATCATCGGTGTCAGTCCATTGCCCATTTGTGCAATTACGGTTACTGCCGGAAATTGTACAGGTCAATCCACCCAATTGTGTGCCAGCGGAGGTACCAGTTACTTGTGGAGCACAGGGGCCATTACCAGTTGTATCGATGTAAATGCCACTGGAACGTATTCCGTTACGGTGACCAATGCCAGTGGCTGTTTCAGCATTTGTAGTGAAACCATCACGATCGCCCCGCTGCCCCTTTGCCTGATCACGGGCAACGATGCGATTTGTGTCGGCCTATCCACCGAACTGTGTGCTAGTGGCGGTACCAGCTATTTGTGGAGCACTGGAGCCAGTACGAGTTGCATCACCGTTAGCGCCGCGGGCACCTATAGTGTGACCGTGACCAATGCGGCTGGCTGCACGAGTGTTTGTAGCAAAACCCTCAGGGTCACTCAGGTGGCTTCTTGCTTGATCACCGGTCAAGACGCCATCTGCGTTGGCCAAAGTACTCAGCTTTGTGTGCCAGCTGGCGCGACGAGCTACCTGTGGAGCACCGGTGCGACTACGAATTGCATCACCGTCAATGAGATAGGTACCTACAGTGTTACCGTGACCAATGCGGGAGAATGTACGAGTATTTGTAGCAAAGAAATCAGCCGCAGTCAATCAAGCACTTGTTTGATTACTGGTGAAGACCTGATCTGCCTTGGACAAAGCACTCAGCTTTGTGTGCCAACTGGTGCAGTGCGTTATCTATGGAGTACGGGCGCGACTACGAATTGCATCACTGTCAATGCGGTAGGCACCTATAGTGTGACCGTTACCGAGGCAGAAGGTTGCACCAGCGTTTGCAGCAAAACAATCAAACTAAGTCAAGAGACGAATTGCCTCGTCACTGGTTATAACACGGTCTGCGACGGACAAAGCACCGAGCTTTGTGCGGCAGCAGGTGCAGTGAGCTATTTATGGAGCACGGGAGCGACGACGAATTGCATCAGCGTAAATAATGCGGGAACCTATAGCGTGACCATTACCTATCCGGGTGGCTGCATCAGTACTTGTAGCAAAACAATTACGCTTAGTCCAGCCGTCAGCTGCGTGATCACTGGCAATTCATTCATTTGCGAGGGGCGTATCGCTCAACTTTGCGCACCTGCGCTTGCCGATGCTTATTTATGGAGCAATGGCGCCACGACCAGATGTATCCAGGTAAGTTCACCCGGTACGTATTCGGTTACTGTCACTTATGTTGGAGGTTGTGTCAGTACTTGTAGCAAAACCATTACTTTAAACGAAGAAACCACTTGTGAGATCACGGGCAATACAGAGCTTTGTCAAGGACAAACGACTCAACTCTGCGCAGCAACCAATGGTGCAATTGACTATTGGTGGAGCACGGGTGAACAAACCCAATGTATCAACGTGACCGCTCCTGGTACCTATTCGCTTACCATTACCACAGAGGGTGGCTGCATGAGTTTTTGCAGTAAAACCGTTACGCTGAGTCCTGCATCCTGTGAGATCACGGGCAGTAGTGCCTTGTGCATTGGACAAAGTACCGAGCTTTGTGTGCCAACAGGTGCGCTGAGTTACCGCTGGAATACAGGTGCGACCACGAATTGTATCACGGTAAATGCTACAGGTAACTATTCCGTCACCGTGACCTATGCGGCTGGCTGTACCAGCGTTTGTAGCAAGAGGGTTACCATCGGCCAGGTAGATACCTGCCTGATCACGGGGCCAGCTATCATTTGTCCCGGCCAAACCGTCCGACTTTGTGTACCACTAGCGGGTGCGGTTGACTATTGGTGGATCACCGGGGCACAAACGCAGTGCATCGACGTGACCACGGCGGGAACCTATTCGGTGACCGTGACCGATGTCAATGGCTGCAAGAGTGAATGCACCAAGGTCGTGACGATGAGCGAAGTCGCTACTTGTCTGATCACCGGCGCAGATGCCATTCGCCCAGGTGGAAGCACTCAACTTTGTGTAGCAAGCGGGGCTTTATCGTATCGCTGGAGTACTGGCGCGACGACGAATTGTATCACCGTAAATGCGACCGGAACTTACAGCGTGACGCTTACCTATGCAGGCGGCTGCACCAGTGTTTGCAGCAAGACTATTGGACTTGTTTCAGAGGTGAACTGCATCATTACGGGCAATTCATTCATTTGTCCAGGGCGATCCGCTCAGCTTTGTGCACCTGCTCTTGCTAAAGCTTACTTGTGGAGCACCGGAGAAACGACCAGATGTATCTACGTAAGTTCAGCTGGTACTTATTCAGTTGCCGTTACGTATGTCGGAGGCATCGTTCGTACCTGTTCCAAAACAATCGAGGTAAACGAAGATACCACTTGTGAGATCACAGGTGATACCGTCCTTTGCCAAGGCAAGACGACCAGGCTCTGTGCTCCTGCGGGTGCAATTGACTATTGGTGGAGTACGGGAGAACAAACCCAATGCATTAACGTAACTACTCCAGGTACCTATGGGCTTACCTTGACCACTGAGGGTGGCTGTATGAGCTTCTGTAGCAAAACGCTTACCCGTTGTCCTGATCCCATTAATTTTACAGGAAAAACCATTGTTGAGAAGAAGGTCATTCAAAGTGATGGCAACATTGCGGTGAGGATATACCCTAACCCGCTTTATGCCAAAACAATGATTGAATTTCAAAATGCAGATTCGGATTCCCATGTCCTGATCGATATTTATACCTCGACAGGGAGCAAAGTTGCTACTGTATTTAATGGTGAGGTCGAAAAGAATGTACAGTACAATACCGAGTGGAATGCAGAAGGCCTGGCTGGTGGAATTTACCATTGCCGCATTGTCAATGGCCGCCAGATTACCTACAAAAAACTGATTCTTATCAAACAATAATTATTTGGGGTTGGAACAAGGTTTGGTTTTAACCCCAAATACTAAACCCGACCTGTGAATGATGTAACTCTTATGAAGAATTGTGTAATGCTTTCCCTAGTGAAAGACTGCAACTTTGCAAGGAGAAATTGTTCCACTTCGAACATTTTTACAATCAAGTCAAAAACGAACATCATGAGTTTAGGTAAAGTTTTAATCGGCGTAATGGCTGGTGTTGCAGTGGGTACTGCCATTGGCGTTTTGTATGCACCAGATAAGGGCTCTTCTACCCGGCGGAAAATTTCTAAACAAGGAAATCAATACGCTGAAGACCTGGGGAACAAATTCAACGAGTTTGTAGAAAGTGTCAACAAAAAAATTGAGGCTGTCAACAACGAAGTGATCCGTATGACCCACAACGGCAAAGTCAAACTGGACGAAGTCGAAAATGACTTGCTGGCCAGCAAACAGGCTAAATAAACAAACCCAATCAACAAAACCCAATAGGTACCAACAGGTGCTTATTGCTTTTTGTTGGTGCCACATCAAATCTAAACAAGCATGGAAGCACCAAATGGCTCAGCTGAATTACTCTTCGAAAGTCTGGAAACTTACAGCAAAACATCTTTTGAGCTTGCCAAACTCAAAGCCTTGGAAGCGCTCAGCAAAGGTATTGCTGCATTGTTGGCCAGGTTGGGCGTAGTGATTATGGTTATACTGTTTGTGGTGCTTTTGAGCATTGGTGTGGCCATGCTGCTAGGTGATCTATTGGGGAAACCACACTACGGTTTTTTTATTGTAGCAGGGTTTTACCTCATCGCAGCACTACTGTCGCATTTTTTTTTGTACCAATGGATCAAGGCACCCGTTGGTAATACCCTGATTAACCAAGTTCTTCAATAATATCGTAGATGCAAAAATTAGATTCAACAACTACCCTGAACGATGCCATCCTGGAATTGGAAACCCGCCGAGCTGAGGAAGGAAAAATGTTGAAGGAGCAGGTCAATCAGGCCTACGAAAGCATCAAACCCATCAACCTAATCAGAAGCACTTTTAAAGAAGCAATTGCCTCCCAGGATTTGCGGGAAGACATCATCAATTTATCACTTGGTTTGGTTGCCGGGTATGTATCCAAAAAGGTATTCTCCGGGATGGAAGAAAGCCCTTTGAAAAAATTATTGGGTACTTCCTTACAATTTGGCATCACCCTGTTCATCGTCAACAATCCTGAAACCATTCAAGCGATCAGTGATGGGATCATAAAATTCATCGGTGGTGATCAAGACCAAGACCAGCAGATTGAGCCTGGTGATTGAGGATTTTGTTCCAAAAATTGGCTACAACTTTTACCCATGACCCCATTGCCCCGAAAACAAGTTGCCATTATTGTTGCACACCCAGATGATGAAACTTTATGGGCAGGCGGAACCATCCTTTCTCACCCCTCTTGGGAATGTTTTATTGTGTGTCTTTGTCGAGGCAGCGACCTGGAACGGGCACCCAGATTTAAACAAACTCTGGTTTTGCTTCACGCGGAGGGAATTATGGGCGACCTGGATGATGGGCCAGAACAAACACCCATCCCTGATTTTGACCTTCAATATGCGATACTTCAGCTCTTGCCAACCACACACTTTGACTTGGTCATCACTCATCACCCTGCCGGAGAATACACCAGACACCTCCGGCACGAAGAAACCAGCCGGGCCGTAATCGAACTTTGGCTCGCAGGTAAAATAACCGCCACTACGCTTTGGTTGCTGCCAAAAAATACGAATTGGCTGCCGAAAAACTGATGGCATTGACCGATACCATCAAACTGGTCAATACCGCCAATGTAGAATACGGATTCAATGAATGGATCAAAGCCCAGGATGGACAACCTAAGGGGTAAGACTGGCAGACCTGGAGCGCCGCCATGTACCTCTATGCGGCCCACTGTGTGGAGCACAAACAGACCCCATTTTTTGAAGCCATGCGCCAGGAAACCGCCGCTGAAGCGATCACCTTTTAATGGACTATAAAAAAGAAAAAATGACTATGAAAACATCAATCGCGGCGGTTTTGCTGCTTAACATTTTTTTGCTGAGCGCCTGTGTGGACAACCGGAATGCCCACGAGGCGGATACCACCACACTTCCCGAGGCACCCAAAGATTCACTGGGTAACCCCAAAATGATCATGGACAATGACCTGATGCATGCACTGAGCGGCACCATGGCAAAAATGGACCAGTTGGAGATGAGTGGTGCCTTTGATCTCGACTTCGCCAGTATGATGATTTTGCACCATCAGGCTGCCATTGACATGTGTAAAATAGAAATTGCCCAGGGCCGTGACGAACAAATCATCGCGATGGCGCAAAGCATCCAGACCCTACAAACGGCGCAGATTGAACAAATGGAACTATTCATTGCCAATTATAAAATTCCAGTTGTAAAAACTGGAATGACCGGGAATCAGCCTATACTGCCTTTGATCATGAAAAGTATGATGAATAAAATGAACAACATGGCAATGACTGGCCATACCGACCAGGATTTTATTGCAATGATGATTCCTCATCACCGCTCAGCAGTGGCAATGGCTGAAAACGAACTTAGACATGGCAAAGACGAGGAATTGAAAAAACTCGCCGAGCAAATGATCGTGGACCAAAATAATGAAATTGAAGAATTTAAGGCCTGGCTCATCAACCATAAATAGCAGAATTTCATCTGTTATAATTTACCTGAATATGTGAATAATGTAACTTATTCCAACTATTGTGTAACGTAGAAGACACTTAGCAGACCTAACTTTGTGCCAATCCTTTTAAAATCTTCATTATGACTCTCTTGAATATCATAATCGTCTTGGTTGTCGTAGGTGTGTTGCTCTGGTTGATCAACAACTACATCCCTATGGACCGCAAAATCAAAAGCATCCTCAATGTGGTGGTACTGATAGCGGTAGTCCTGTGGCTGTTGCAGGCATTTGGTCTGCTGAATGCTTTGAATGTCAAAATCTAGGACTGGTCTACAACGCAAAACATTGTAGAAACGCACGTCAGTGCGACTTCAAACCAGTGACCAGAGACGCGCGGTCGTGCGTCTTTAAACCAGAGATGAGAGACGCGCAGCCGTGCGTCTCTACCTCAAATCTGAATTGTTATGAAAAAGATACTCCTGTTTTTAATGCTGCTAAGCGTGTTTTTTGTGGGCTGCAAAAGTGCCCAAAAAACACAAACGACCGAAAAAACCAAATCGGGCACGAATAAAACCAAATCTAGCACGAATAAAACCACCAAAGGTGCCGTCATCGGAGCTGCCTCAGGTGGGGTCATCGGTGCTATTATTGGGAACAAAAGTAAAAACACCGCCATCGGTGCAATTATTGGAGCTGCCGCAGGTGGCGCCGTCGGTGCCGTGATTGGCAGCAAAATGGACAAGCAAGCCAAAAAAATGGAACAAGAACTGGGCGAGGTGGCCACCGTGGAACGGGTAGGAGAGGGGATAAAACTGACTTTTAACAGCCAGCTTCTATTTGACTTTGGTAAAGCCAACTTGATGGAATCAAACAAACAAACCCTGCAAACCTTTGCCCAAACCCTGAATGAAAATCCCGAAACCGATTTGCTCATTGTAGGGCACACCGATAATGTAGGCTCCAACGCTTTCAATCAGACCCTCTCGGAAAATCGCGCCGCGATGGTTTCCAACTACTTGGTCTCCAACGGGGTGAGCAATGGCAGACTGCGCATCCTGGGGATGGGCGAAAACCAGCCTACTGTTTCCAATGATACCGAAGGAAACCGTGCCCAAAATCGCCGGGTCGAAATTGCCATTACAGCAAATGAAAAAATGAAGGCAGAAGCCAAGCAAGAAGCTGGGCAGTAAGTACCAGTTAATGAATTTAAACCACTCAAAACGAAGTTTATGCAAATCTTGAAACTAAAAATCTCCCTAATACTGGGCTTGGGCTTTATCCTGTTGATGCCCGCTGCAAGCTCCGCTCAAATCAAATTTGGCATCCGCGCTGGCCTGAATGCCAGCAACATTGCCTTTGAAAACCTGCCAGACCGCCGCGAGCGCTTTGGTTTCCATGCGGGCGTGTTTGCCGATGTCCCGGTATTGTCCGAATTCATGTCGATCCAACCAGAATTGAGCTATTCCATCAAAGGCACTGCTTTTGAATACTTGGGCAATAAGCAGAACCTTGAAATGGACTATGTAGATTTTTTGCTACCAGTCGCTTTTAAGCTAGGTCCCGTAGACCTGCAGGTAGGGCCATTCGCCTCCTACTTGATCTCCAAACCAGAGTACACCACTTACAATGACAATGTACTGGTTACCGATGCTTTCAACAAAATTGACGCGGGTCTTACCGCAGGTTTGAGTTTCAATTTTAATAAACTATTGTTGGGCATCCGCTACAACCAAGGCTTTGCCAATGTAAGCAAAGACAACGTGCAGCTCCTTTTGGGCGAAGGGAAAAACTCAGTAGGACAAGTTTCTCTAGGCTATCGGTTCCAGTAAGCAAGCTATACCTCCATGAAAAAGATCAAAAACATCATTGTTCCAACTGATTTTTCAGTCACGGCCCGCAATGCTTTCCAATACGCCCAAGGGCTGGCTGCAGCGCTTGAGGCTACACTTACCGTTGTACACGTTAGGGAATATTTTTTTCCTACTACGGGCGACAATTTTGATCTCCTGGCCGGCAGTGGAGAATCCCAACTGGATGAAGCCTTTGGCCTCTTCATTCAGGAGGGCGATTCCAGCGCCAGCGTCATGACGAATAATAAAGTTAAAACCCAGATCATCCAGGGCGACGCTGTCGATAGTTTATTGGAACTGTCCGGGCAAGAAGATACCGATTTGATCGTGATTGGGACCACCGGATTGCAGGATTTTTTATCCAGAATTTCCGGCTCCACGTCCCTCAAAGTAGCGACCAAGGCGCATTGCCCGGTTGTACTGGTGCCCCGCGAAGCATCCTGGATGGGCATCGAACGCATCATGTACACCAGCAACTTTCGATCGATGACAGCTGGGATGATAGGACAGGCCACTGATTTTGCCCTTCAGGTTGAGGCTGCCACCCATTTTGTACACATCGACAACGTCGGATACGAGGGGGAGAGCAACGTGGAAGACATCAATTGGAATCGACTATTTTCCTCAATCAGCCCCAACTTGTCCTACCAAACGCATTCCCTGTACGGTACGGACATCATCAAAGAGTTGGAAAAATACAGCGAAGCGCATCAGATCGACCTGATGGTTTTTGTCAGCAGACACCGTGGCTTTTGGGAAAGTTTACTCTACAAAAGTGTCATTCAAAACATGGCCATTTCTACCAATATCCCCATGATGGTACTTCATCTCGAAGACCAATGGTAGGGCAACCATTCTTCCATTTAAATCCAAAAAATGAAGCAAGAAAAAGCAGTTGAAGTGTTCAATTCACTCATCACAATCAACAACAACCGGATTGAAGGTTACGAAACAGCCTCTAAGGAGACCACTGATGCTGACTTAAAATCCCTGTTTTTTCACCTGGCCCAGTCTAGCCTCAAATGCAAAAGGGAACTCATTTACGAAATTCGCAAGATGGGTGGTGAACCACTTGAAGGAGACGGAACCATTAGCAACACCTTTTCCCAAGTCTGGACGGACATCAAAGGGGCTTTTACAAAACATGACCGCCTCAGCCTCCTCAAATCCTGTGCATACGATGAAAATGTCGCAGTAGATGCCTACTACGATTCGCTGAACAACAATCTCGCATTCCTGGGTGCCGAACAACAGACGATCTTGAACAAGCAATACCTGTCGGTCAGTGCCGGGCTCAGCAAAATTCAAGCCTTACGGGATAGTTTGGTGGAAGTACATAGCTGATTAACACTGCTCCCGATAGTAGAGACGCGCAGCCGTGCCTCTCTGCTTTGGTTCAGGAGATAGCAGAGACGCACAGCCGTGCGTCTCTGCTGATTTATAAAATAAAATTTCGCATGACTATCTATATCCAATATATGGTTTCTACTCGCTGCAAGTTGTTGGTGAAATCCGAACTGGAGAACCTCGGAATCGCTTACAGCAACATCGATTTAGGAGAAGTAGAAATGCCGGAAAACCTCAGCACCGAACAATACGCTGCATTGAATCTAGTGCTGAAGAAATCAGGCTTAGCCTTGATCGATGACAAAAAGAACATCCTGATTGAAAAAATCAAGCGCAGCGTCATTGAAAGGATTCATTACAGTACGGAACCACTCCTGATCAATTTTTCGGATTACCTGAGCGAAGAATTGAATTACAACTTCAATTACCTCTCCAAAATGTTTGCCGAAATAAAAGGCACCACCATTGAACATTACATCATTTTGCACAAAATTGAACGGATCAAAGAGCTGCTGCTATACGATGAATTGAGCTTAAAGGAAATTTCTTACCTCTTGAATTACAGCAGTGTAGCCCATTTGTCAGGCCAGTTTAAAAAATTGACTGGACTCACGCCCATGCACTTTAAAAAAATGCGCTCGTTTAAAAAACGCATCGCGCTGGAAAATGTGTGAATCGTGTAACTCTCTTCGGGAATGATTACGAAAACTCCAACACCGATTGGGCCTTGTTCAAACGGGAGTTCAACTATGACATGGATGAGCTTGGCAAAGCCTTGAGAGACCTCGCGGTTGACAATAAAAATTAATCATATCCCAATAAAAAAAGGCAGACCCAATGAATGCCTTTTTTTATTCACGAATCTCTGGCGAACGCAGTCGGAATAATGAATAAAATATAAATCTGTGAATAATGTAATTTATTGCCGGATTTATGTAACATTTTATCTGCCTAACCCCCTTACTTTTATCCTACCGAAATCGAGAATCCCAGCATTCACACACCAACTAAACATCAAACAAAATGAGCAAAGATAAAGGCAGTAAGAACCATAAGAAAAAGCCTGCCGACAAGTCCGCAGGCAAGACAAAGGCCGGGTCCGATTACAAGTCCGAAGGGACTAAGGAAAAAGACCCCAAGCTTGACGTATTTATTCCCAAACCCAACCCGAAGAACGGCAATAGCCCTAAGTCTTAAGTAAGCTCCCAAGGCTTGTTTGTTCTAGAGTGTTTTAGTGTCAGTGTGTCAGGTGTCTTGATCCGACGAGCTAGAAAAAAGGTGTGGCTGCACTGCACCAGTCTTTCGAAGCTAGGAAGATCAAGACCTGGCCCCTTTTTTAAGCTTACGTGTTGAAGCATTGAAATGAAGCTTTACGGTTCAAAAGACCGTTGACTTCATCAACTAAAAAACTTTTCAACTTCTCTACAACTTTCAATAACCCCAAATTACCTCCTGGTCACCCGAAGTCCAATGTGGTGACGCAGTATACCAAACTTTTTAATCCCAATCTACACAACATTCGGCCCGAGACTATCAAATCAAAAATTTGGTGGTCTTGGCTGTTTGTTGCTTATTTTCCTTTTTCCCAATCCAATACCATGGTAAACGTGATTAAACACGGAGTAATTCTGAGTAAAACCGACCTCAAATTTGAAAACGAAGGGGTGTTGAACCCTGCCGCAATCCGCGAAGGCAATTTTGTCCATCTATTTTACCGTGCCGTCAGCAAAGGCAACCACTCTAGTATTGGGTATTGCAAATTGGAAGGGCCTCTGAGCGTCGTAGAGCGACGGGAAACGCCACTGCTCAGCCCTGAATTTGATTATGAATCACATGGAGTTGAAGACCCCCGGATTGTCAAAATCGAGGACCTCTATTATTTGAGTTATACGGCTTACAATGGGGTTAACGCTTTGGGTGCCTTAGCGACCTCCGCTGATTTGCAACATTTTGAAAAGCAAGGTTTGATTGCGACAAAACTTAGTTATGGTGAATTTAAACGGCTGTCGGAAGACAAGGGTTTGATCAACAAAAAATACCTTCGCTACAATGTACACCTACACACTGCTGAAAACCAGGAAGCCGAAGCCTACATATGGATCAAGAACCTGATATTTTTTCCCAGAAAAATCAACAACAAATTCTGCTTTTTGCAGCGCATCAAACCTGATGTACAAGTTGTGGTAGACGTGGAGGATTTAAAGGAACTCACGCCGGAATTTTGGCGCAATTACTTTTTGAATTTTGATGAAGGCATTGTACTCACGCCAAAATACGCCCACGAAGTCAGTTACATCGGCGGCGGTTGCCCCCCGATTGAAACCGAACAGGGCTGGTTGTTGATTTACCATGGCGTGCACGATACTCTGAATGGATACGTGTACTCGGCCTGTGCAGCATTGCTCGACCTGGAAGACCCACGCCGTGAAATTGCCCGTTTGCCTTACCCTTTGTTTATTCCTGCATACAAATGGGAACTTAAAGGTGAAGTAAACAACGTATGTTTTCCAACCGGAACTGCTTTATTTGACGACACTTTATACATCTATTACGGGGCCGCTGACGAGCGTATAGCCTGCGCCTCGGTTTCTTTAACAGAGCTCTTGACTGAGTTGTCGCACAACCTGACTAAACATGAATAATGAAATCGTTTTTGACGTCCAGGAGGAGTTAGTGAATACCTTATTCCCCACTTTTGCACCAAAAATAGCCGTGGAGCCCCAGCTTCGTAAGGTGAGAATACCCGAAATTTTATTCGTCACTACCTACCCTCCTTTAGAGTGTGGCATTGCCACTTATTCACAGGACCTCTTGAAAGCCCTGAAAAACAAATACAAGCAGTCTTTTTCGCTCAAAGTATGTGCCCTGGAGCCTGGCAAAACGACCCATGTTTATTCCAAAGAGGTGAAATTTGTGTTCGATACCAGCAATCCAGCCAAATACCTGGAAATGGCCCATGCCATCAACATCGATATGCACATTGACCTCGTTTTGGTGCAACACGAATTTGGGCTTTTTCAGGGAAAAGGCGAGGCCGCATTTTTGCAATTTTTATTTTGGCTCAGCAAGCCTGCCGTCATCGTTTTTCACACTGTGTTGCCTCAGCCCGACGCATCCACACGGGGGAAAGTGCAAAAAATAGCCGATGCTTGCGCGGCCATGATCGTCATGACCCAAAATGCTGCACAAATTCTGATTGAGGACTACGGCATTGCTGCTGAAAAAATCGAAGTCATCCCCCACGGCACCCATTTGGTACCCCACCTGGACAAAAACCTGTTGAAAGAAAAATATGGGTTGTCCAACCGCAAAGTGCTCTCCACTTTTGGTCTACTCAGCTCCGGTAAAGGCATCGAAACCACGCTTAATGCTTTGCCCGCGATCGTCAAATTGAATCCCGAAATCGTTTTTTTAATCATTGGCATCACCCACCCGGGTGTGATTAAAAATGAGGGTGAAAAATACCGCAACATGCTGATTGACAAAGTTCGAGTTTTGAACCTTTGCGATCACGTCATTTTTATCAACCGCTACCTGCCCCTGGAGGACTTATTGGAGTACTTACAATTGACCGACGTGTATTTGTTTACCTCCAAAGACCCCAAACAGGCGGTCAGTGGTACTTTTTCCTACGCGATGAGTTGTGGTTGTCCCATCATTTCGACCCCCATTCCACATGCGCTGGAACTGCTGCACGAAGATACGGGCATCATCATCGATTTTCAAAACCCGGAGCAGTTGGCTGCAGGCGTAAATCGTTTGATGAGTGATGAAAGTTTGCGCTCGACCTTCCGTTCCAATGCCCTGCAACGCATCGTACCCACTGCCTGGGAAAACTCGGCCATAGCCCACGCCCGGCTTTTGCAAAAAGTAGCCGGACCAATGGATGGCATCAATCAACTGGTCAAAGGGCAGCAACAGCCCCATCAACCCACTGAAAAAATCGTTTTGAACAATCGTCTGCCCCCAATCAACCTGGAGCACATCCAAAAAATGACCACGGATTTTGGCATCCTCCAGTTTTCACAAATCAACCAACCCGACTTGGAATCGGGCTACACCATTGATGACAATGCCCGAGCCATGATCGCTCTCTGCATGCACTTTGAAACGACCGGGGAGCAACAGGACTTGACCTACTTACAAATCTATCTGAACTTCATTCAATTTTGTCAACAGCCGAATGGCGACTTTTTGAATTACGTCGACAAAGACTACCATTTTACGGCCCAGAATAGTGCCAACAACCTGGCCGATGCCAATGGCCGAGCAATTTGGGCACTGGGCTATCTGATTTCCCGCCGCTTGCTTTTGCCTGTATCAATGGTGGCACAAGCCGAGCGGATTTTGCAGCGAGCCCTGCTACAGGTGGAAAACATGCACTCCACCCGGGCCATGGCTTTTGTGATCAAAGGTTTGTATTACGCCAACCTGCAAAAAAAATCACTTTTCCACACCCGCCTGATCAAAACCCTGGCCAACCGCCTGGTGCAAATGTACCGACACGAATCCGAACAACATTGGCAATGGTACGAAGGGTATTTGACCTATGCCAACAGCATTTTGCCCGAGGCCATGCTTTGTGCCTGGTTGGCAACGGGCGGGCAAGTGTACAAAGAGACAGCCCAGGTTTCCTTCGATTTTTTGTTGTCGCGCACCTTTTCCCCAACTGGCATCAAGGTGATTTCCAATCAAAGCTGGTTGTTCAAGGGCCAGGAAGCTGCTGTATACGGAGAACAACCCATTGACGTGGCCTACACCATTTTTACACTCAGCAAATTTTATACGGCTTTTAACGACGAAAATTATTTGCAGAAAATGCAGGTCGCTTTCAACTGGTTTTTGGGCAACAACCACTTGCACCAAATCATTTACAACCCCTGCACCGGCGGTTGCTACGATGGATTGGAAGAAAACCAGGTGAACCTCAACCAAGGCGCCGAATCTACCCTGAGTTACCTGATGGCCAGACTTACCATTGATAAATACCTCAACCCTACAGTAAAATGATTCACTCAAAAAAAAATCGCACCGACCGGTTTGACGAGACGCGATCGGAACTGGCCAGCACTGGTAATATTTTAAACAATTTTGAAGACATCGAAATGTATTCAAAAACGGAAAACATAGTGCCTCCGCTGCTGCCTTTTTACATGGGCCAAACGCCCTATATCTTCTTGGGTAGCGTGCACAAAACCCATCTCATCAACGATCAGGGTCAAAAGGAGTTGCTCAATGAAATCATTGCAGTGACCGAAACCATCCGTGAAACCTTTGTAGAATTTTATGAACTCCTAAGCGAAACGCCTCTGTTTATTGGTAAGCACAAAAACATCGATACCGCCGATTTTGAGCAGTATCTTGAATCCCTAAAAACTCAATTGGATCATTTAAAACGCATTCCGGCCCTTGTGCCGATCGCTTAGTACGATAGACTTTTACAAATTTTCCAAATTCCCCTGGCGCTTTTGCTTCAGTTGTTTGTAAAAGGAAGGGGAGAGCCCCGTCACTTTTTTGAATTGATTGGACAGGTGCGCCACACTGCTGTAGTGGAGCCTATAAGAAATTTCGGTGAGGTTGAGCTCATCGTAAAGCAGCAACTCTTTTACCCTTTCAATTTTATGGTTGATGATGAATTGTTGGATGGTGATGCCTTTCACCTCTGAAAAAATATTAGACAAATAAGTATAGTCATAATCCAGTTTTTTGCTTATGTATTCAGAATAATTGTCGGTAGGCAATTCATCGGAATAGTGAATCATCTCAATGATCACATTTTTGATTTTTTCGATCAAGATGGCCCGTTTATCATCCAGCAACTCCAGGCCCGATTTCAACAGATTTTTTTTCAACAGATCGTGCTGCTCCTGGGTCATCTCTTCCATGATTTCTACCATGCCCAAGTCGACCGACACGTAGTGCAGGCCTAGCGTTTTTAACTCTTCTTTCACCATCATTTTGCAGCGCAAACTGACCATGTATTTGATGTAGAGGTTCATCGCTTTTGATTTAATAGGTCTTGGGTAACGATGTGGGGAAGTAAAATTTCACTTGAATTCAAAAAGTTACTATTTTAGGAACTTTCCAAAGGAACGGGAATGAAATAAAGTAAACAAGTTGACTTAGCTATTTTTTGATTTGGCAAGGCACGACGAAGGCGCATAGCAGGCCTACGCAACTGAGGAGTAACGCAGCAAAATCAAAAAAGAGCAGGTCAAGTGTTTACTTTATTTTATTTCCGTTCCAAAGACTCAAATTACAAAAAAATCACCACGATAATGAAACCAATTTCATTCCTAACCATTTTATTATTGACTTTGAGCGCCTGTGGCGCTAAAAAAGAAAAACCTACCATGGAAGAAACGATTAAAGTCACCTATCCGGGGACCGATACTGTAGCACAAGTAGACGATTACCACGGCAATAAGGTGGCGGACCCATACCGATGGTTGGAAGCTGATACCGCCGAAAGTGTGAAGAAGTGGGTGCAATCCCAAAATGCGGTGACCACCGATTACCTGGAAAAAATTCCTTACCGGAAAGCGATTGCCGATCGCTATACCGAATTGTACAATTTTCCGAAGGTCAGTGCGCCAAGCAAAGCTGGCGATAATTATTTCTTCACCAAAAACGATGGCCTGCAAAACCAGGCAGTGATTTACGTCCAAAAAGGACTGAAGGGAGACCCCGAAGTTTTCATCGATCCCAATCAGCTCTCCAAAGATGGCACCATCACAGTAGGTTTGCTCGAAGCAGATCCCAGCAACAAGTACATGGCCATCGCCCGCAATCAGGCGGGTTCAGATTGGCAGGAAATCCGCATTGTGGACATCGCCACCAAAAAAGAGCTGAAAGACGTCCTCAAATGGGTCAAATTCTCGGGTGCCTCTTGGTACAAAAATGGCTTCTTTTACAGCCGTTATCCCGAACCCGTTAAAGGTCAGGAACTCTCGGGCAACAACCAATTCCACTCGGTCTATTACCACCAATTGGGCGACGATCAATCCAAGGATATGCTCATCTACGAAGACCGCAAAAATCCCAATATTTACCATTATGGTGGGGTGACTGAGGATTACAAATACTTCGTTCTATACGCTGCTCCCGGCACCGATGGCTATGCCACCTACATAAAAGACCTCGAAAAAGATGGCCCATTCCAAGCCATTTTCCCTGGCTATGCCAACAAAAGTAGCGTCATCCAACACCTGGGCAATGGGCGCTTTTTGGCTACAACCGATATCGACGCGCCCAACTACCGCGTGATCGAAATTGATGCCGCCAAACCCGACAAAAAGAACTGGAAGGTCATCATCCCTGAATCAGAAAACCTGCTGCAAAGTGCCAGTACGGTGGGCAAAAAACTCTTTGCAGATTACCTGCAAAACGCCACGACCCGCTACTACCAAATGGACTACGATGGCAAAAACAAAAAAGAAATCAAACTGCCGGGAGTAGGCTCTGCTGGTGGATTTTATGGTAAAGAGGAGGACGATCTCACCTTTTACACCTTCACTTCCTTCATTTACCCCAGTGTCATCTTCAAATATGACCTCAAAACGGGCAAATCGGAACAGTTCTTCAAAACGCCACTGAAGTTCAATCCAGAGGATTATGAGGAAAAACAGGTTTTTTACCCCAGCAAAGATGGCACTAAAGTCTCCATGTTTGTGGTGCACAAAAAGGGTCTCAAACTGGATGGCACCAACCCAACTTACCTATATGGATACGGCGGTTTCAACGTCAGTTTGACCCCTAGCTTTAGCACCGCGCGCTTGATTTTGCTCGAAAACGGAGGTGTATACGCCATGCCCAACCTGCGTGGAGGTGGAGAATATGGTGAAAAATGGCACCAGGCTGGGATGTTGCTCAAGAAGCAGAATGTCTTTGATGACTTCATCGCTGCTGCTGAATACCTGATCAAGGAAGGGTACACTTCCAAAGAAAAACTGGCCATCGCGGGTGGTTCCAATGGTGGTCTCCTGGTAGGGGCTGCTATGACGCAACGCCCTGACCTGTTTGCAGTAGCCTTCCCGGCAGTGGGCGTGATGGACATGTTGCGCTACCACAAATTCACGGTGGGCAAGGGCTGGATTCCAGAATACGGCTCCGCAGATGATCCCAAGTATTTCGATTACCTGAAGTCTTACTCGCCACTGCACAACCTGAAGCCCGGTGTGGAGTACCCCGCCACCATGGTCACCACCGCCGACCACGACGACCGGGTGGTGCCTGCACACTCCTTCAAGTTTGCGGCCCAACTACAAGCTAGCCACGTGGGTGACAATCCGGTTTTAATCCGCATCGAAACCGACGCGGGTCACGGAGCTGGTAAACCCACTTCGAAAGTTATTGAAGAACAGGCTGATATGTGGTCGTTTTTCTTTTACAATACCAAGTCACCAGTCAAATACTTCAAAAACTAGAGGTTCCAGGGTTCCAAAGTTCCAAAATTCCAGGGTTCAACCCGGAACCTTGGAACTTTGGAACCTGGAACCCTGGAACCTTTTTTATGAAAAAAACCATCATCGCCGCAAAATCCGACAACCACGTTATCGGAAACCAACAACAACTGCCCTGGCACATGCCCGCAGATCTGGCCTTTTTTACGGAGCAAATCCAAAATGGCTACTTGCTCACTGGGCGCAACTCTTACGGAACCCCCGAAGGAATGGGGGTTTTTGCCAATCGCCAGGATGTGATTCTGATTACCCGTCAAAAGGATTATGCGCCCAAGGGAATCTATGTTGTCCATTCCATTCCCGAAGCCTTCGAGCTGGCTGAAAAACTGGAGGTCCAACAATTGAACATTCTAGGCGGCGCCGAAATTTATGCTCAAACCATGCACCTTGCCGATGAACTCATCATCACCGAGGTGCATATGACTTGTGAGGGTGATGCCTTTTTTCCAGCAATTGACCCTGCACTCTGGAAGGAAGTGAAAAGGGAGGATCATCCAGCCGATGCGGAGAATCCTTATGCTTATTCTTTCGTTTGGTATGCCCGCACTTAATCTGTTTATTTTTGACACTCAGCGAAAAAAAAGGGGTCTTGGTCGGGTAAACCATTTTTACCTGTAACTTCTTCTCTGCACTTGCTCGTCCTTTCGGCATCAATCACCGAAAATAATGTTGTTATGAGCAAGCCGACAAAAACTCTTTTTATCTCCTTACTTCTCTTGTTGGGTGTTTTTCAAGTATTGAATGCCCAAACCCTATTGAAAGGCCGCGTATTGGATGAACAGCAAAAACCATTGCCTTATGCCAATGTATTGCTGCTGAAAGCCCAAGATTCCTCCCTGGTCAAAGGGGCAGTCACCGATGATGCGGGCCTTTTTGCCTTTGAAGCAGTTGCTGAAGGCCAATACCTGATCTCTGGAAGTATGATCGGGTATGCGCCCCATTTTTCTCAAAGCATCCAAATCAAAGCTAGTCAGCCGGATTTCCATTTGGGAGACATTCAAATGCAAGCCGCCTCGGTGAAACTGGGTGAAGTGACCATCAAAGCTCAAAAGCCCTTCATCGAATTGCAGCAAGACAAAATGATCGTCAATGTAGACGCCAGCCCGGTTGCAGCCGGCAACAATGCCCTGGAACTCCTGGCCAAAAGCCCCGGCGTGATGGTTGACCACAACAGCACCATCACCCTCAAAGGCCGTTCGGGCGTCATGGTGATGATCAATGG
This sequence comes from Saprospiraceae bacterium, assembly GCA_027486765.1. Lineage (GTDB taxonomy): Bacteria > Bacteroidota > Bacteroidia > Chitinophagales > Saprospiraceae > Haliscomenobacter. The sequence continues at coordinate 9,833 of JAIXOO010000067.1, read as the reverse complement.
CAAACAAACCTACATGTCGGCAGAAGAAGTAACCCGCCTCCTCGAAAACACCCCCGCCACCAGCATCGAAGCCATCGAAATCATCAGCAATCCTTCCGCCAAATACGATGCTGCGGGCACTTCCGGGATCATCAACATTCGCATGAAAAAGGAAAAAGGCCTTGGTACCAATGGCAACCTGACCCTGGGCGCCGGTTATGGTGAAAACCCACGCGGCAGCGCTGAACTGCGTATGAACAACCGCAGCAAAAAAGTCAATGTTTTTGGTTCCTACGGCAATTTTTACAACAAGCGTTTCCAAAACATCAACATCTCGCGCCGGATTCCTTTTGAAAACACTTTCACTGAAATGAAACAATACGACCGCAAAATCATGTGGTCGGACAACAACCGCCTCAATGCCGGCGCCGACTGGTTTTTGAGCAACAAAACCACCATCGGTGTGTTGGCCAATGCCTCAATCGGCGAGTGGGTGCCTCAATCCAGTGGCCGCAACCTGCTGAGTGGTGCCCTGCCTGGAGATTTTAATGAAGTGCGCAGCGACAATACCGGTGGCGACAAGTGGCGGGATTACACCACCAATGTCAACCTGAAACATGCTTTTGACAACAAAGGCCACGAACTCAGCTTCGACGCCGATTATTCCACCAACAGCGCGGATAAGTTGCAAACCAATAGCAACCGTTTTTTCAGCAGCGCCGGGCAGGAAGTAGATCTGCCCAATATTGTACGGACCGATGCAGGGTTACAAGTGGACATCCTGGCCTTTAAAATGGACTATTCCCGTCCATTGGGTGAAAAATCACGCTTGGAAGCAGGTTGGAAAAGTAGTTTTGTGGATACGGACAATGATTTGTTGGTAGAGACCTTTACCGAAAATGTATGGCAAAACGATCCTTTGCGCAGCAACCGCTTCATGTACAGCGAAAACATTCACGCGGCTTACCTCAATTTTAGTACTCAATTCAAAAAAGTGGGCATCCAGATGGGTTTGCGCGGGGAATTGACCGATGCGCTGGGTCAGTCGCCAACTTTGTCGGAAAGTTTTACCCGCAATTATTTCAACCTCTTTCCCAGTCTGAGCATTTCGCATCCTCTGGGCAAAGACAACAGCCTGAGTTACAACTACAGCCGCCGAATCAATCGGCCTTCTTACGACGACCTCAACCCCTTTGTCAATTTCATCGACCAATATACTTTTGGCAAAGGCAATCCTTACTTGACGCCGGAGTTTACGAATACGCTCGGGGTGAATTTTTCGCTGAAAAACAAATACATCCTCAGCCTCAACTACAACCATACCAGCGACAAAATCACCCAGGTTTTGGAGCAAGATGATGCCTTGCGCCAGACTTATCAAACCTCAGCCAACCTGAGCACTTTCAAAAACTACAGCGCGACCATTTCTGCACCTTTTGAACTGGCCAAATGGTGGAATAGCCGCCTGAATGTGGTGGGCTACATCAATGACCTTGATTCTCCTTTGTCCAATGGGGCGATCAACCAAAGCCAGTTCACTGCCCAGTTTATGGCCATGAACACCTTCAATCTGCCCAACAAGATCAAGGCCGAAATGACCGTGTTTTATCAAACCAAAATGCTGGAGGGCATCTTCGAAATTGACCCACTGTGGGGCATGGACATTGGTGCAGCCATGCCGATTTGGAAGGGCAAAGGCAACTTGAAATTGAACCTGAGCGACGTGTTTTTTACCCGCCAACCCCACATCATCGTCAAACAAGGCAATGTGGATGTCGTGGTAGATCCTACCAACGAAACCCGCCGCTTGAATGCTACGCTGACCTATAAGTTTGGGAAAACGGATGTGAAACCTTCGCGGAGACGGAGTACGGCGACGGAAGATGAGTTGGAGCGGGTGTCGCGGCAGTGATTCGTGATCACCAAAGCGACATATTTTTAAGCACAAAGGAAAAGAAGAGGACACCAAGGACACAAAGCGAAGCGTCGACGACGTCTAACTTTGTGTCCTTGGTGTCCTCTTTTTTTTCCTTTGTGCTAAACAGATTTAGGTGCAAAAAAAACATCAAGTATGTAGTTGTAAATGTACCTATTGTGTAGTGAGCAAGAGTAGAATCCGTATTTGTTTTTTCAGTTAAAAATTGAAGTAATTTTGTCCTATGATGATTAAAAATTAGCTCGCACCCAGTTTTGAAAGACAATGATTACAACCAATGAGGGGCTATCGTTAGCCAGCTCATTCCATTTTTTTTGCTACAGCCATCAATAGAACAACGAACACTACCCTCTAATTTTTACTGTTAAGTTTCCCCAAGTTTCCCATCATGTTATACATGAATTTATTCCTGTCCAAGCCAGATCCTGACGGATTTGGTTTGGCTGGAATATTTTCCCAATGGTTCTGGCAGCTTAGCGAAAAATAGCCATTGGTAAGATAGCTTGGCTTATTTTAATCCTTGGTACACTAAAATCAATTGTTCGCATTCCGCAGCATAAAGTATGTGGTGATTGTTTGCGGTTTATGTGGTAGCGTAAGCTTTGGCACACAAAATTTTATTATTAATATATATGTTTGTAATATTGTGTATCGAAATAATAATCATCAATTGTTTTATTCAACCGATTCTGTTTTCTGGATTAAATGCCACTTGGTTGTAGTTTTTCAGGGTATTCAAAAAGCAGCTAAGCCCCAGTGAAAGAAAGAGATTATGATTTCATATAGAGGGTTGTCTTCATAAGGAGATGGCCCTTTTTTTATTTAAACATGAATTCATATTTTTATAAAAAACACACCAATTTTTTAAATATTGATCGGATACCTATCCATTTCAAATAGGTCTGAAATAAAAAAAGGTGAAGGATAGAATTGCCCTTCACCGAATCAAATCATATCTCATAAAAAAAAAATTCTTGCTTGAGGCATATAGCCAGTCTTCTTGAACTTTGCATTTACACAAGCTTTCAAAATGAGCCTGCAAAAGTAACACCACCAACATTATTCAGATAGCATTTGGGGAATTGTGGAAGCAGACTACATCTCTGATAGAGCGAGAATGCATTTCTGAAATTCAGACTACATTAAACATGTATTTTTGATAAAAAATGGTTGTATTATGGAAAAAACATGCAACATCTCTTGCTTTGTGTTGTTGAGCGCATGAGTCCTGTGGATAAACGCCTGTTTTTACACCGGGTAAACGTTTCTCCTAATGGGCGAAATTCTCCATTTTGTGATTGCAAAAAATATACATTGATGGGCTGCATTTGAGCGTGCAAACCATAGCCAAAATTCAAACTACTTTTGCTATTCAATTCATATTTCAGCCTCAAACGCGGTTCAAAGGAAGAGGAAGCATTCAAGAAAAAATATTGCAAATGTATGCCCGCATTGAGGGTGAAGCGATCATTAAAACTGTATTTGGTATGAGCATAAGCTTGTGCCAAATTGGTGTAACTGCCATAGTCCCAAATCTGTTGCCAAGCTGCGTTGGTGTCGCGCGAATATGCAGATTTAGGTGCAAAAAAAACATCAAGTATGTAGTTGTAAATGTACCTATTGTGTAGTGAGCAAGAGTAGAATCCGTATTTGTTTTTTCAGTTAAGAATTGAAGTAATTTTGTCCTGTGATAATTAAAAATTAGCTCGTACCCAGTTTTGAAAAACAGTGATTACAATCGATTAGGGGCTAGCGTAAACATTAGGCAGCTCACACATTTTTTTTTGCTACAGCCATCAATAGAACAACGAACACTACACTGTAATTTTCTCTGTTAAGTACATCCAAGTTTTCCATCATGTTATGCATGAATTTATTCCTGTCCAAGCCAGATCCTGATGGATTTGGTTTGGCTGGAATATTTTCCGAGTGGGTATGTTTGCAACTCAATCCTGTTGCATTTTGATGTAGCATTTAAAAATTGGAAATGTAGGCTTAGGTGATCAAATGTTCAGGGGTAATGGATTGGCTACAATCGCCCTATCTTTATTTTACATTTACTCAGTCCTAAAATCAGCCTAAATAACATGAAAAAGCAGTCTTCCCTTTTCCGAAATGCGTACCAAAGCCTTTTGTTTTTGTGTTTTAGCACACTGCTAGGCGCTTGCAGCAACTATACCCAGGAAGAAAAATTTATTGCTCAAATGTATAGGCAATCCATTGACTCGGAGAATTACGCCACGGCGGCCGGGATTTTGGAGCATTGGCTGGCTTCTGACAGCTTAGCGAAAAACAGCCATTGGCAAGATAGTTTGGCTTACGTATACCTCAAAATGGAAAATTACGGCGCATGTGAGGCTGTTTGCACCAAACTGCTTGAAAAAGATTCTTTTAAAGTAGCGGTCATTGAAATGCTGGCCCTGAGCTTGCACAGCCAGGGTAAAATACCTCAGGCAGCCCAGGCATATCAACGATTGGTACCAAAATCAAGGAATGTACACCATGCTTACATTCTGGCGCAGTTGCAATTGGAATTGAATCAGCTGTTTAGCGCACTTTCAACGGTACAATTCGCATTGTCCCTTTCTTATCTTCCGAGTGATTGGGTGGAGGTATACACTCAAGAGAATAAATGCCAGAGGGTGCCCGTCGAGGCTGCTTTGATTTATTTAAAAGGTGTGGTACTGGAAAAGTTGAATCCGACTCAGAATAAGCAATTGGCCAAAGAAGCTTACGAGCAGGCCATTCAGTTGGCGCCAGAGTTTTTAGTGGCTAAAAAAAAACTGACGGACCTCATCGCCACATTTTAATCCTTGGTACACTAAAATCAATTGTTCGCATTCCGCAGCATAAAGCATGTGGTGATTGTTTGCGGTTTATGTGGTAGCGTAAGCTTTGGTGTACAAAATTTTATTATTCATATATATGTGCGTAATATTGTTCATCGAAATAATAATCAGCAATTGTTTTATTCATTCGACGCTGTTTTCTGGATTAAATGCCACTTGGTTGTGTGTTTTCAGGGAACTCAAAAAGACCTAAACCCCAGTAAGAGAAAGTGATTATGATTCATATCCGAGTTGTCTTCGTAAGGAGGCAGCTCTTTTTTTATTTAAACATGAATTTACATTTTTATAAAAAACGTACTGATTCTTTAAATATTGATCAAATACCTCGGCTTCTCAAATAGGTCTAAAATAAAAAAGGTGAAGAATAGAATTACCCTTCACCGAATCTATATCTCATGAAAAAAAATAAATCTTGCTGGAGGCATAGTCGATCTTCTAGAACTTAGCGTTGATTACACAAGTTTCCGAATGACGCTGCAAAAGTAACGCGACCAACATTGTTCAGATAGCATTCGGGGAATTGTGGAAACAGACTACATCTCGAATAGAGCGGGTATGCATTTCTGAAATTCAGACTACATTAAACATGTCTTTGTGATGTAAAATGCTTGGACTTTGGAAAAATCATGCAACAGGTTGGTTTGCTTCGATTCATCACTGTCCCAACTGATAGGCAGCGTACAATGAAAATGGACTTAAATTGTTTGGGCAGTCTGAGTTCCGAGGGTATTTGTGCTCCTATCTTCCACGTGCGGATCATTCTCAGAGGGACTCGGGTCAACAGAATTCTTGTGCATCCGACAATCATGCGGACAATGCCAGAAGTACTTCTCGGCAAGTTGCGATTAAGCGCATAAGTCCCGCGGTTAAACGCCTGTTTCACTAGGTAAATGTTCCTCCTTTGGGAGCAATTCTCCATTTAATCAGCCAACCAGGCTCAAAAGCATAATGCACCGAATTTTAATCCTTGGTACACTAAAATCAATTTCTCGCTTTCGACGCATAAAGCATGTAGCGATTGTTTGCGGTTCATGTCGTAGCGTAAGCTTTGGCGCACAAAATTTTATTATTCATATGTATGTTTGTAATATTGTTCATCGAAATAATAATTAGCAATTGTTTTATTCAATCGACGCTGTTTTCTGGATTAAATGCTACTTGTTTGTGGTTTTTCAGGGAGCTCAAAAAGACCTAAACCCCAGTAAGAGAAAGTGATTATGATTCATATCCGAGTTGTCTTCTTAAGGAGGCAGCTCTTTTTTATTTAAATATAAATTTACATTTTTGTAAAAAAACCTACCAATTCTTTAAACATCGATCGAATACTTCGGCCTTTCGAATAGGTCTAAAATAAAAAAGGTGAAGAATAGAATTACCCTTCACCGAATCAATATCTCATAAAAAAAATACAAATCTTGCTGGAGGAATAGTCGATCTTCTTGAACTTGGCATTGATTACACAAGCTTTCAGAATGACGCTGCAAAAGTACCACGACCAACATTGTTTAGATAGCATTCGGGGAATTGTGGAAACAGACTACATCTCGGATAGAGCGGGTATGCTTTTCTGAAATTCAGACTACATGAAACATGTCTTTTCGATGAAAAATGCTTGTACGTTGGGAAAATCATGCAACATCTATCGTTTTGTGTTGTTATATTTGTGACAATGCCTTCAAGCAGGGCGCTTTGATGAGTTCCTAGGTTTTTTTAGCGAAAATTCGAAAAAAAAACGGTTGAGTAAAGCTTTCCCACCTTTCTACTCCCTAATTAACTCGACTAGATTCATATGACTAATCACTCTAATTTCTTTTTAGAGCCTTGATGAAAGCTTGCGGAGCTCGCACCCTGTGGTTGCTTCGCCAACGTTCTATGCCCTGGCTCACTTCCTATTCCTAAGTTAAATTAATCTTCTTTGCAAAAGATTAAAAAAAAACTTATGTGTATCTTTAGCTCTAGGGTCTGGTCAAGCCTTTCTTGTATCATTGGATGTTTAGTTTGCTTCGATTCATCACTGGCCCAACGCCCAACTGATAGGTCAGCTCACAATGAAAATGGATTCAAACTATTTGGGCAGTCTGAGTTCCAAGGGTATTTGTGCTCCTATCTTCCACGTGCGGATCATTTTTTAAGGGACTCGGGGCAACAGAATTCTTGCGCATCCGACAATCATGCGAACAATGCCGGAAGTACTTCTCGGCAAGTTGCCCTTAAACGCATAGGTCCTGCGGATAAACGCCTGTTTTTACACCGGGTAAATATTCCTCCTAATGGGCGCAATTCTTCATTTAATCAGCCAACCAGGCTCAGAAGTGTAATGCACCGAGAGTACAGCCTTAATCTAAATTTCAGGCTGCTTGATTTATTGGTTTTTTGGTCGTCCCTTTGCGTGGGTAGCGTCGCACTTCTGGCCTATGGTATTTGCCAATTCCGCAAGGCATTAAGGTTGCGGGAATTCAATTTTCGTGCACAAGTGGTATCGGACTTACACGACAACCTGAGCAGTCGGCTTTATGCCCTTAAAATGTTGTCTGATCAGTTGACTACTCCCGCAAAATGCCCCGAAAGGCAAGCACAACGCAATGTTCGATTGAGAGAATTGGCCATGGACTGTATGCAGGTCATCAGTAACATTATCTGGGCATTTGACCCCAGCCACAACAATGTAGATACCTTATTGGCCAAAGTCCAAAACTTTACTGAAAAGGCCATCACTCCCCTTGTACCTGTTGAGCTAAACATACTGGATCGGAAACGTTGGCCACATCAGGTCATCAACCCTCAGACCAACCACTTGGTGCTGATGGTTGTTCAGGAACTCCTGACCAATATGATCAAGCATACCGCGTCAGTAAATATTCAAATCGACATTTATTGGAAGGACTCGCGTCTGATCTTCAATATCCACAACCATTTTTCAAAACCCCCAGCCACCTTGATCTCCAAACCCGAGGATGACGATGACCACTATGGGCTTGACAACATTTCGAGCCGCTTGCTCAAAATTAAGGGAGAGTTGGATTTTAACCAGGACTCTAATTCTCAGCATGTTCATTTGGTTGTTCCTTTTTAAGCATAATTGATTAGTTGTTCATTTTCAACAAACTTATATCTTTTTGTTATGTACAATATTGCCATTATTGAAGATTGTCCGGTGTTGCGCAAGGAGTTTTCAGAATTTTTTCAGGATTCTGAAAAAATCGACTGCGTGTTGGCTGTAGATACGGTCGAGAAATTTGTCAAATTTCACCGCGATTTTTTGAAAATCGATCTCGTTTTGCTGGACATTATCCTTTACGATAAGTCTGGTATAGATGGGATTCCGCTGATTCGTCAACGGATCCCCGAATCAAAAATCATCATTTTTTCGGTGCTGGATGATGAAGAAGCACTTCTTCAAGCGCTCAGTTATGGGGTAACCGGATTTTTGAACAAAAACATCTCCCCAGCTGAATTGGAAACCAAACTGGTGTACGCACTGGAGAACGATGAAACCCCGCTGAGTCCGGTAGCTGCTCGCCATTTGGTGAACTATTTCCAGCCTACTGCAATAACCTCACAGTGGGATCTCAGCAATCAGGAACACAGCATCATGCGGATGATTGCAGATGGAATGAGCTATCAAGCCATAGCAGATTTGTTGTCGATGACTATCAATGGAGTGCGCTACCATGTGAAAAACATCTACAAGCAATTGGGAGTCAACAGCCGCCAGCAGTTGAAACGAATCATCAACAAACGCAAGAGTCAAGAAAATTGAACGCTTCCTCGTTTTGGAGAGGCCACTTTGGTTCCCTAAAACGAGGAACAACACCAGATTTACATCCGTTCTCCTTTAGGGGGCGATAAAAAAACAAATGTTCATTTTGCCAGAGGATTAGATAAGTAAACGCTTCAATTTAAGTGTCTTATCTAATCCTCTGGCTCAGGTAAAATGAACATTTATTTCTGCCCCACTACTTAGGCGCAACATTAATGGAAAAGATCAAAAACATTATTGTTCCAACTGATTTTTCAGTCACTGCCCGCAATGCTTTCCAATATGCCCAAGGGCTGGCTGCAGCGCTTGAGGCTACCTTGACCGTAGTGCACGTTAGGGAATACTTTTTTCCCACTTCAGGGGAGAATTTTGATCCCCTCGTCGGAACTGAAGAAACCCAACTGGATGTATTTATCCAGGAGAGCGATATCGGCGCGGGTATCATCACAAAAAATAAAGTAAAAACCCAGATCCTGAGGGGCAATGCGGTCGATAGTTTATTGGAACTGTCCGGGCAAGAGCATACCGATTTGATCGTGATTGGAACCACCGGATTGCAGGATTTTTTATCCAGGATTTATGGCTCCACATCCCTCAATGTAGCGACCAAGGCGCATTGCCCGGTTGTGCTGGTGCCCCGTGAAGCATCCTGGATGGGTATCGAGCGCATCATGTACACCAGCAACTTTCGATCGATGACGGCCTGGATGATCGGAGAGGCCACTGATTTTGCCCTTCAGGTTGAGGCTGCCACTCATTTTGTACACATCGACAACGTTGGATATGAGGGGGAGAGTAACGTGGAGGACATCAACTGGAATCAGCTATTCTCTTCAATCAGCCCCAACTTGTCTTACCAAACGCATTCCCTGTATGGTTGGGACATCATCAAAGAGTTGGAAAAATACCGCGAAGCGCATCGGATCGACCTGATGGTTTTTATCAGCAGAGACCGTAGCTTTTGGGAAAGTTTATTATACACAAGTGTCATTCAAAACATGGCCATTTCTACCAATACACCCATGATGATACTCTATTTGGAGGACTTTCTAGGCGTACCCTTTTGCTAGAGAAGGAAATTTGAAATAGGTCTAGAATAAAAAAAGGTGAAGAATAGCATTACTCTTCACCGAATTACTATCTCATAAAAAAAAAACGATTCTTGCTGGAGGCATAGTCGATCTTCTTGAACTTGGCATTGATTACACAAGCTTTCAAAATGACTCTACAAAAATAACACGACCAACATTGTTCAGATAGCATTTGGGAAATTGTGGAAACAGACTACATCTTGAATAGAGCGGGTATG
>JAIXOO010000284.1 GCA_027486765.1 Saprospiraceae bacterium | reverse complement strand
GCGTATTCGGAGATTTAAAAAAGAGCGAAAACCTAGATTCACCTAAGTAGTGGGGCAAAAATAAATGTTCATTTTTTCTGAGCCAGAGGATTAGATAAGCCACTTGAAATGAAGCGTTTACTTATCTAATCCTCCGGCAAAATGAACATTTATTTTTTTATCGCCCCTAAGGAATGTTTACCAGCCCGGCATAAAATTCAAACCAAACGCTCCTTGTGCCCCCTTAATCAACGGAATCGCGTAATAAGGCTCCAGAATCAAAGCCCCGAACAAGTTGACCCGCAGCGAAGCACCTACTGAAGACAAGGGGCGAATCAAACTTTTACCATTTGGTCCTTCGAAATTGAACTGATCAAAGCGCGTCCAGATGATCCCGCTGTCGAAGAAGAAGTTCAAGTCAGCTGGAACAATACTGGTAGGAATCAGCGCCAATTGTTTTGGCCCCAGGAGTGGAATCCGTACTTCGGCGTTGAATAAGCCCATTTTGGTACCCACCAGATTATCAAAGGTGATCAAACCATCACGCTCCAGGTTTTGCGCCACATTGCCCTGAAAACCACGCACCCACCAAGGCGAGCCCAGGAAAAGCGGCGGAAACACATCCGTATTTTCGGAATCGCGACCATAACGGCCCGTGTGCATCACCCGCGCAGCAAAAGTAAAGGGCTTTTTGCGCAAGTATCCCCGGAAATCAAGCGTGGGGTTCAAGAACTGAATGTCACCCAGATACTGCCGGAAGCCTACCCGGAAGCGGTATCCTTGCAAAGGTGCGGTGAGCCCAAAGTTTGACTTGTCACCTACAAGTGCTGCACCCACCCCAGGCATGGTAAAGCCAGGCAGATTGCCTACTTTTTCCTGATCCTGTCCAAGTGGACGTCCCCGACCGTCAAAGAAAAATGGATCGTACTGGCTGTACTCCTTAATCTGGCGCAACGATTGGCTGATGCGGGAAAAATCAAGTTCTGCCTCAGCACGCAAGGTGGAAGAAAATGGATATTGCACAAAACCAGTGACGCCACTCTGGAATATCCGGTAAACGCTATACTGATCTACTACTACTGCACCAATGTCCGAATTCTCCAAATAAGTAGAATCGTAGGCGTAATAAGGATACGGAATGTGCATAATCGAGCCACCCCACTGGAATTTGCCCTTGCGGTTGAGGTAAGTGACCATGCCACCAAAGTCCTGAATTTGACCATTCAGCGCAACGTTCGCCATGATTTGGTTGTTGCCCAAAATGTCGCTAAACAGAGCCTGTACCCCACCAGCCAAACCTGCGTTGGTACCAAACAGGTTGTTGCCTACACCAATGCCACCGCCACCAGTGAGGAAGTCGAGTTTAAACTTCGATTTAAAAGGAACTTCCTGCAAAGTTGCCGTTTCACCAGCAATGGCCTGATCGATGGCCCCAATTTGTTGGTCAATTGTACTTTTAATGGCGCGGTTGAGGCGTGGCAACTGGGCTGCGGCGTAGGTTACGTCTCTGGGGTCCACTATTTTGTCCAAGAAGTCTTTGGATGTGCCCCGGTAAATGCTGTACCCTCTTTTGTTGTAAAGGGTATACAAAATACGATCTCGCTTGCGATCCACCGAGATCGCCGGAGAATACTGAGAAATTCCGGTAATGCCTACGGCCAAATCAGTCAATTGGGTTACTTCCTTGGAATCTGGATCGTAGCGGTACAAGTTGCGGTACCCATCGCGGTTAGACAAAAAGACGATGTTGCCCGCTGTATCCACTTGTGGGTTGAGGTTGTCCGCACCGGGAAATACGTCATCATAATGCGTTACAGCTTCGCTTACCAGATCGATCGAGGCCAGATTGAAAGTCAAACGGCCATAAGTCCGACCATTTTCCCAGGCTTTTTGATCCGTGGAAAAATACAGGGTTTGGCCATCCTCCGACCAGGTAGGCTGGATTTCGGAATACTTGTCATCCGTTAATTGTTTCAGGGTGCGGGTACGGATGTTGAAAGCATACAAGTCAGTATGACCTTCTTTCAAACCAGAAACCACGATAGTTTTACCATCAGGTGACCAGCTTGGGTTGGAAAAAGCCGGTAAATCACCGAGGTTAAATTCATCCACCGTTTTGCCCGTGAAAGGACTTTTGATCAGCAACACATTGCGGCCGCGTTTGAAACCGACCAGGGCTACACGTTTGCTATCCGGCGACCAGGCACCAGAGGATTCCAGGAAGTCGAAAAAATCTACGTTGCCACCACGGGCGGTACTGGCTACGGTTTTCATGATTTGGCCATTGGTAGCATCAGCCAGGAAAATATCAGTAGAAAAGAGGTTGCGTTCAGAGGTAAAAAGCACGTATTTCCCATCGGGACTGATCGAGGGCGAAATGTTCATCTCACCACCGTCTTTGTTGTCCAAAATGGGTTTGCCATAAGTGTTTTTCTCCTTGCCCTCAACCATCGGTTTGAACTGCGCCGTGATGGCATCCTGCCAAAGTTTGCTGAAGTCTTTTTTATTCATGCCCAAAACCCCGGTAATGGCATTGTCCACTCCAAAAATGGCCACCGATTTGAAAAATGGCTCAATGACGCGGTCACTTTTTAATCCGGTCAAAAAAGACCAAAAAGCATGCCCATAGCGGTACGGAAAGTATTTGGGATTGTCCAGTTGATCAATTGTAGGGATGTCATCGTTGAGGACTGCATCGCGCATCCATAAGGCCGTATGCGGATCCACACTTCCGATCGACATGTATTCGGCCATACCCTCTACGATCCAAAGTGGCAAATTACCCAGATTTTGGATGCTGGTAGAATCACCATTCAAAATGCGATTGAACTGGAAAGCGTGCACCAATTCATGCCCCAATACCTGATAAGTGGCCTGATTGGTAAGGGCGATGGGCATGATGACCCGGTTTTTGAAAGCCTCGGTCACGCCACCTGTACCCACACCCACACCACCACTGATGGTATTGGTTTGTTGGAAATCGGCATGGTCATTGTAAAAGATCAGAGGGTTGAGCGTAGAAAAGGTATCCGTCAACAAATTCTGATGGTAACGGTACCAAAGCTCGGTAAAATCGGCCAAGTCCTTGCGCCGTTCTGCGTTTTTGAGGTAGTAATAGATCTCAAAATTGGGCGTGCGGTAGACGTCAAAATTGAAGGACTCATAACTGGGCTTGTTGCGGCCAAAATACTCCTGGGCCTGCAAAGTGCTTGTTGCAGTAAGGGCCAGCAAAAAAGCCGCAAGGGTCCAAAGTTTACTGCGGTGTCTCATACGGTATGTTTTTCTTTGAAACGATCTCATGTTGCTCTTCTGATTATCGAAATTACAAACTATTAACAATTTGACAGACCACTTTGTAACGCATTGGGCAAGTGGATTTTGGTTAAAAATCTCTTAAACTCAATTTCAAGGTAGTATAGGTGACAAAAAAGGGTGCTAAATAAAATCAAGTTCTTCTTTTAACTTTACCAAAACCACGAATGTTCATTTTCCTAAAACGCCCAATTCACATGTATACCAAACGCAATTACGACTTTTGGATGACCTTCAATTGGTCGCGACAGCCCTTTTTTATTGCGGCAATTTATGCTTTGCCGATTACCGCTTTGGCTCATTTTGGCCACTGGGATATCTCTCTACCCTGGCAACCGATTAGTGTACTGGGGATTTCAGTAGCATTTTATCTGGGTTTTAAAAACAACAGCTCTTACGACCGCACCTGGGAAGCTCGCAAAATCTGGGGCGGGATTGTCAATAGCAGCCGCACTTTTGGGGCTGCCGTTACCTCTTTTATTCAAGGAGAAGACAAAGCAGAGGTGCAAAACATCCGCCGCCGCCTGATTTACCGGCACATCGCCTGGCTCACGGCCATGCGGTACCAACTGCGCTTGAGCCGTGATTGGGAACACAAGGAAGATCGAGTAAAGGGCTTGTACTCGCCCAATATCTGTGAGGAATACTTCAACAATATGGACCAAGAGGTGATGAACCTGATTGAGGAGGAGGAGTTTGAGCGGTATAAAACCAAAACCAATATTGCTACACAAATTATCGCCACGCAGGCTCGTGAATTGCAACATTTGCACGATTTAGGTTATTTCGATTCCTTTCGCCACATCGAGTTCCACCGCCTGATTACAACTTTTTATGATGACCAAGGGCGGAGTGAACGCATCAAAAATTTCCCTTTTCCCCGGCAATATGCTTCTGTAGCACTGTGGAACACCATGGTGTTTGCGGCTTTATTGCCCTGGGGTTTGCTGAATGTTTTTGCTGGAATGGAAAACTCTTGGCGCATTTGGCTGACCATACCGTTCAATGCCCTCATCACCTGGGTGTTCTTTTTGATGGAAAAAATTGGAGATTATTCAGAGAATCCGTTTGAAGGTACGTACAATGATGTGCCGATTACGTCCATCTCTCGGGCGATTGAAATCGATCTGCGGGAGATGCTGGGGGAAACGGAGGTGCCGAAGCCGATTGCTGCGGTGGATGGCTTTTTGATGTAATCCTATTTGAAAATATAAACATAAATACTACCCAATGGCAAACGTCCAACTTCACCTCACCGAAAAAAATGGCTATTTCTACATCGAAGGCGAGGGCATGATCCAGGCCCAAATGACCTTCGTTTTCGCTGGCCCCGAACGTATAATCATCGACCACACCGAAGTGCAACCCGGCAACGAAGGCAAGGGCTACGGTAAACAAATGGTCAGCGCGGCAGTAGATTACGCTCGCGAAAAGCACATCAAGATCATTCCACTCTGTCCTTTTGCGAAGAGTGTATTTGATCGGACACCGGAGTTTCGGGATGTGTTGTAACTAAATGACTACCTTCAACCCTAAACTTTTCAACGCTCATGTCCCTTATCCTCAGCAACGGTACCATCCACCAACCCCATCAAATCATCCAAGGTGGCTACATCTGGCTGGAAAATGGCCGAATCAAAGCCATCTCCGCCGAACCTTTCCAAAATGTAAGCCCTAATACGATGGTTATCGATGTAGAGGGTCGTATTGTCTCTCCAGGGTTCATTGATCTACACATTTATGGCGGGGGAGGAGCTTCAGTTTTGGACGCTGATCCCGCGTCGGTTGAAACCGTTTTGCATACCCATGCCCAGTACGGCACGACGGGTATGTTGGTTTCTACCGTCACTGCTGAAATTCCACTACTGCACCGGGCCCTGCGGGCGATTGACCAGGCTGCGCAAAAAAGCCCCGCCCAAACTCAGGGTGCCAAGGTATTGGGGGTGCATCTCGAAAGTTGCTTTCTGGCCCCCGAACGGCGCGGCGCACACAAGCTGGAATGGTTACAAACGCCCAGCATTGAGTTGTTTCAACCCTTGCAGGACTCCAGTGGCGGCCGGATAAAATTGATGACCATTGCCCCCGAATTACCCGGTGCGGCAGAACTGATTGAATACGTTTGGCAACAAGGGGTAGTTGCCAGTTTTGGCCACTCTGCGGCCGATTACGACACCGCTACCCATTGGATTCGCAAGGGCATGCACATCTGTACCCACTTGTTCAACGCGATGAATGGTTTTGGCCATCGGGCACCTGGCGGCGCAGGTGCTTTTTTGACTGAACAATCGGCTATGGTGCAAATCATTCCCGATGGCGTGCACGTCCATCCGGCCGGTTTGGAATTGGCGTATCAGGCTAAAGGGGCCGATAAAATCTGTTTGGTGACCGATTCTTTGTTGCCTGCGGGGACTGACATCAAAGAATTTTACTTCTTTGATCGATTGGTCAAAGTAACCGATCGCGCTTGTTTTTTACCCGATGGAACCTTATCGGGCAGCCGTTTGACGATGAATCGGGCGGTGCAGCTGTTTGTGGAATACACCAGCGCTACCCTGCAAGAGGCACTACACATGGCATCGCTTAACCCCGCCAAAGCCATTGGTTTGGATCAACAAAAGGGCTCGCTGGAAGTGGGCAAAGACGCTGATGTATTGGTGTTGGATCAAGGCTTGAACGTTCAACTGGCTTTGGTGGAAGGAACGGTGGTAGCTGGTGGGCTATAAATTGGACAAATATTTTTTGACCAAATCAAAAAAAACTTTATTTTTACCAATGCCTTACCTTTGGCCGATGGATCAATCCATGGGTTTTATGACAATTTCCACACCTTTTTTTGAAACAGCATTTGTTCAATGGATTCATCACCTGTTGAGCCATACCTTATTTATGCCATAAAATATGTTGGTCAAAGCATTTGCCAGTGCGGTTCATGGAGTGGACGCCCGCACCATTACAGTGGAAGTGAATTCGGGTGGACAACCCGTAGTCGGTACCAATTATTACCACCTGGTGGGTTTACCCGATAATGCCATTCGTGAGGGATTTCAGCGCATTGAAGCAGCCATTTTTTGTAGAGGCTACCGCATGCCCCGAGCCAAGACCGTCGTCAATCTCGCCCCTGCCGATATTCGCAAAGAAGGTTCCGCCTACGATTTACCCATCGCGATGGGCGTCTTGGCCGCCAGTGGACAAATCAACGGAGACCGCTTGGGGGAATTCATCATCATGGGGGAATTGTCTTTGGATGGTTTGTTGCGCCCCATCAAAGGCGCCTTGCCCATCGCCATTCAGGCGCGTAAAGAAAAATACCGAGGCATCATTTTGCCCAAGCAAAACGCTCGCGAAGCCGCCATTGTCAGCGACATTGAAGTGTATGGTGTGGAAAACCTGGAAGAAGCAACCGACATTTTGAATGGGCATTCAAGTTTGGAACCAGTGGTGGTAGAAACCCGCGATGAGTTCTTTAACAACTTGAGCAATTACGATGTGGATTTTTCGGATGTAAAAGGCCAACAAAACATCAAACGTGCACTGGAAATTGCCGCAGCAGGAGGCCACAACGTCATTTTGATTGGGCCTCCGGGAGCGGGAAAAACCATGCTGGCGCGGCGTTTGCCTACTATTTTACCACCACTGAATTTACAGGAGGCCTTGGAAACGACCAAAATTCACTCGGTAGCAGGCGTATTGGCCAGGAATGCTGCCCTGGTGACTACCCGGCCTTTCCGCTCCCCGCACCATACGATCAGTGATGTGGCCCTGGTAGGCGGCGGATCAAATCCGATGCCTGGAGAAATTTCTTTGGCGCACAATGGCGTACTTTTTTTGGACGAATTACCGGAATTCAAACGCAGTGTGCTTGAAGTAATGCGTCAGCCGATGGAAGAACGTAGGGTCACTATTTCCCGCGCTAAAAGTTCAGTCGATTATCCCTCCAGTTTTATGCTGGTTTCGTCCATGAATCCCTGCCCTTGTGGATACTACAATCACCCGGATAAAGAATGTGTTTGTGGGCCTGGTGTAGTGAAACGGTATCTGACCAAAATCTCTGGCCCTTTGCTTGACCGGATTGACCTGCACGTGGAAGTTACGCCCGTCAGTTATGATGAACTAGCCAGCGATGAACGCCCCACTGAAACCAGCAAAGACATTGCTGCCAGGGTAGTGGCTGCCCGAGAATTCCAGGCTCAACGTTTTACCGGCATGAACATCTACAGCAATGCTCAGATGCCGGGCAGAATGGTGCAAGAGGTGTGTAAGATTGATCCAGCTGGACAAATTCTGGTCAAAAAGGCGATGGAAAAACTGCAACTCTCGGCGCGGGCGTATGATCGAATTTTGAAAGTTGCGCGTACTGCGGCGGACTTGGCAGGTTCAGAAAAAATCTTGATTGAACATTTGGCTGAGGCGATTCATTTTCGGAGTTTGGATCGGGAAAGTTGGGCAGGGTAATATTAGTACCTTCTGAGGTGAATCCTTAAGTGCCTTAGGTCTCTTAGGTGGTAAAATACTTTTCTTCACCACCTAAGAAACCTAAGGCACTTAAGGGTGCACCTCAGGTCGGTAAGCACGAAAGGTTTATTCAATTATTTCAAAACCAACCTGTTTCAGATCCCGCCAAAAATCAGGATACGACTTCACCACCACCTCCGGCTCATGGATTTTTATTTCCCCCAAATAGGCCAGTGGCGCAAAAGCCATCGCCATGCGGTGGTCTTCATAAGTTGCAAATTCCGGTGCAGGGCTGGGCATTTGAGCTTTGCCTTCAATTCGGAAATACTCTTTGCCGTCATTGGCCACTCCTTCTTCAATTACTTTGACCCCCACTTTGGCCAATTCCTGATCCAGCGCCGCGATCCGATCCGTTTCTTTGATGCGCAGCGTTTCCAACCCAGTAAAACGACCAGTTACGCCCAGCCCCGCACATACCACCGCAATGGATTGAGCCAAATCGGGACAAAGCAAAAAATCGTATTCAAAAACGGCAGGCAACGGCTGGTCACTTTTACTCAGGTGAATGCCTTTATCGTTGAAGGTCGTTTTTACCCCGAGGTGCGCCATGATCTCTGTCAAGACCGCATCCCCTTGCAAACTTTCGGAGAACAGGCCATTGAGTTGCAAGTCAACGTCTTTGGCAAAAGCTGCCATGATATAGTAATACGAGGCTGCTGACCAATCGGCTTCCACCACAAATGGCCGTGCATGGTATTGCTGCGGGGCCACCCAAATGTGCTGTCCTTCCCATTCGTGCACTACGCCGAAATAAGCCATTTGCGCCAAAGTCATCTCTATGTAGGGCCGTGATACAATCTTGCCTACCAGTTCCAGTTCCAGTCCATTGGGCAGAGTGGGGGCAATCATCAACAATGCAGAGATGTATTGACTACTAGTGCCCGCCGGAATTTGCACTTTATTGTTGATGCCAAAATTGTCCGGTGGCCCAATGAGCAAGGGGGGATAACCTTCTTGCTCCAGGTATTCGATGTGGGCGCCTAACGAACGCAGCGCATCAACCAGTACCCCAATTGGACGTTGCTTCATCCGCTCGGTGCCCGTCAAGGTTTGAGTGCCGGGCTGGGTAGCAAGATAAGCGGTCATAAAGCGGAAGGTGGTACCGGCCGCACCTGCGTCCCGGATCGTGTCTGTACTAGCTAGCAGACTCTGCAAAAGATCAGTGTCTTTGGCATTGGCCAGGAGTGTGATGGGGAAATTTTCACCGCACAAGGCCCGAATGATGAGGCTGCGGTTGCTGATGCTTTTGGAACCAGCGAGGGTGATTTCGCCGGATAAAGTAGCGTTGGTTTTGCGTATGGAGTACATGGTGCTTGGGTATTGCCGCTCACCGCCCACGACTAAAATCGTGGGGTGGGGCGAAGTGTGGCCTTCCACAACCCACGATTTAAATCGTGGGATTCCCGTGGGTTGGCTGCGTTACACGGCTAAAGCCATGGTTTATGTGTGCTCAAGGCCAGATGAAGGTGATGGCCTGTTCGATATCAGGGTGCAGACTTTTGGCAACGGGGCAATTATAGCCAATTTGCTCTAAGATCTGCTTTTGTTTGTCATCATAGGTTTTGCCCTCAGGAAAAGTGATGGTCATTTCAATTTTGGAAATGCGCCGAGGGTTGGCCACCATGTGTTTGGTGATGCTGGCATGTGCACCATCCATGTCGATGCCGCGCTCCCGGGCACCAATGCCCATCACGGTGAGGGCACAATTGGCCAAGGCTGTAGCCACAAGGTCGGTCGGAGAAAATGCTTCTCCTTTCCCGTGGTTGTCCACCGGTGCATCGGTAATGATGCTGGTGCTCGAAGCCAGGTGGGTGGCGGTAGTGCGCAGCTCACCCAGGTAAGTAACGGTTGAAGTCATGTCATCATTTTTGGGTTCCTGGGTTCCAGGGTTCCACAGTTCCAGGGTTTGGCGCCAAACCCTGGAACTGTGGAACCCTGGAACCCAGGAGCCTTTGTTTGTTATTCCTCTTCCCTGGGCAAATCTTTTTGCACAGCTTTTTCTTCCCGTTCGGCTTCTTCCCGTTCGGCCCTATCTCGCATCGCCTTGTCCGACTTTTCGTAAGCGTTGATGATTTCCTTCACCAAGCGGTGGCGAACCACATCGTCGGCGTTGAGTTCAACTTCGGCAATGCCATCTACATGGCGCAAAATCTGGAGTGCCCGATACAAACCCGATTTTTGGTTAAAAGGCAAATCGATCTGCGACAAGTCGCCAGTGATGACGCATTGTGCACTAGGCCCGAGGCGCGTCAAAAACATCTTGAGCTGGAGCGTGGAGCAGTTCTGTGCTTCGTCCAGGATGATAAAAGCATTGTCGAGGGTACGCCCCCGCATGAAGGCTAGTGGCGCGATCTCGATGATGCGGTTGGCCATGAATTGCGCCAGTTTGTCTGGGGCTATCATGTCATCCAGTGCGTCATAAAGCGGGCGCAGGTAAGGATCGATTTTTTCCTTGAGGTCGCCGGGCAAAAAACCCAGGCTTTCCCCTGCTTCTACTGCTGGTCGCGTCAGGATGATCTTTTTGACCTTGCGGTTTTTGAGCGCTCGCACAGCCAGGGCAACTGCGGTGTAGGTTTTGCCCGTACCCGCTGGACCCACTGCAAACACGATGTCATTGTGCTCGGTGGCCTCAACCAGTTTTCTTTGGTTTACGGTTTTTGCCCTGATGGGTTTGCCATCGCGGGTATGCAGGATGGTGCGGTTGTTGTCCGACTCCGGCAAGCGCGTTTCCCACAGGTTTTCCCCCAGCAATAAGTCTTCTACCGCTTGTGTCGAAAGGGCATGCTGCTCTTTGAGCAACTTGACCATCATTTCGAATTTGGCTTTGGCAGCCTGGGTGAATTTCTTTTCGCCGGCCAATTTCAGGTTATTACCCCGCGAGGTAATGGTGATTTCTGGAAATGCCTTGCGTAAGAGGTTCAGTTTTGCGTTGTTTTCCCCGAAAAGTTCCAGTGGATCAACGCCGTCTACGGTTAAAATGATTTCGCTCAATAGTCCCTCCGTCGTTTTAGTTTATGAGCAAAAAGGTTTTAGAAAAGTATTTATATACAAGCAAAGGTTTGAAACAATAATTTTGTTCCATTACTTGCTCAAATCTTGGGTAAAATTAAGATTTTAGCGCCGATCGAACTAACTCAAGGCCGGATAAAATCATTTTTGTGCCTAAATAAATGGAAAACGCTCTAGGATGGCTATTGTAACTTTGACCACCGATTTTGGCTTACAAGACTACTACTCCGCACTGGTCAAAGGTGCTTTGTTGTGTGCTAAACCCGACCTGATGATTGTGGACGTGTCGCACAACATCAACAATTACGACATTGTCCAGGCTGCCTTTATCCTGCGCAATACCTGGAAAAATTTTCCTGAAGGCAGTATCCATTTGATTGGGGTCAATGATTTGGCCAGCAGGGAACAACGCTTTTTGGGATTGGAATACGCGGGGCATTATTTCATTGCGCCCGACAATGGTTTGTTTGCCTTGTTGTTTGACCAGTTGGAAGGGCCGGTTTATTCCTTACTAGTGCCTGAGGCCAGTGTTTTTCCCATCAAAGATGTTTTTGCTCAAACGGTTTGGTACCTGACGCAGGGCCAAAAATTCGAAGCGTTCGCCGAACCGATCACCGATATGGTGCAACGGATCACTTTCCAACCCGTGATCAGTCCCAACCGCATCCGGGGTGCGGTCATTTACATCGATCAGTACGAAAATGTGATCAGCAACATCAGTCGGGAATTGTTTGAACGGATCGGCAAGAACCGCGAATTTGAGCTGTACTTCAAACGTCACGACCCCATCCTCAAATTGAGCCGCAATTACTACGATGTGGCGGTAGGGGAAACCCTCTGCCTGATCAACTCTGCGGATTACCTGGAGTTGTCCATCAACATGGGTAAAGCGAGCAGCATGCTGGGGTTGAAATTGGAAGATACGATCCAGATTGACTTCATCGTGCCTAAAAACTAGCCTTTATGCTGAAACGAATGGTGAAAATGACCTTCCAAAAGGAGCGCATCGCAGACTTTCTGGTCATTTTTGAGAACAGCAAAAACTTGATCCGCAATTTCCCTGGTTGCCAGTACTTGGAATTGCTGCACCTGGAAGGCCAGCCCGAAGTAATGTTTACCTTTAGCGTCTGGGATGGCCCCGAAGCATTAGAAGCTTATCGTCAGTCGGACTTGTTTCGAAATACCTGGAGCAAGACGAAGGTTTTGTTTGCGGGGAAGCCGGAGGCTTGGAGCATGGGAGTGGTGGCCGATTAATGTTAGCACAATCGACAATTCCTGTTTTCATTCTTTAGCGCAAGCATTTGAAATAATCGAAAGGCTCCAGGCATTCCTCGCAGCGGTAAAGTGCTTTGCAGGCGGTGGAGCCAAAGCGGCTCAGCATAACGGTATGTTCGGAGCCGCACTGTGGGCAAGATACGATTGGCTCAGCGCCGAACAAAGCTTTGGTGCTGGTGAGTGGTTCTACGGGCGGCGCAATGCCGTAGGCCAGGAGTTTTTGTTTGCCTGCTGCGGAAAGCCAATCCGTGGTCCAGGCAGGTTGCAGCACCAGATTTACTTTTACGGATTGATACCCTGCTTGTTCCAAAGCATATTTGATGTCTAGTGCAATGGTATCCATAGCCGGGCAGCCGGAGTAGGTAGGGGTGATTTTGATTTCGAGTCCTGTTTCATTTTGCGCTATGCTGCGCACCACACCCAGGTCTACCACGCTGAGTACGGGGATTTCCGGGTCGTGGACGGATTCGAGGATTTGCCAGATGTGGTGATTATTTTTTTGCATTTTATATTCGATATTCTCGTAGGGGCAACCCTTGCGGTTGCCCACGACCAGGGGCAACCGCAAGGGTTGCCCTTACCATTCACAATTGGGGTAAGCCCGTTGCAAAAACTGCATTTCAGCCAACAAGAAGCCCAGGTGCTCGGTATGTACCCCATTTTTACCCCCCTTTTGCATCCAGGACCGATTGGGAATCTCAAGGGTAGATTCCGCCAAAACGACTTGAACCTCTTGCTCCCACAGGGGGCGGATCAAATTCAAATCTGGAGTAAGGCCCATAATGGTCAATAGTTGATCGCTCGCATTTGGAGTCGTTAATTCCCCGGTAAATTCCCACAATTCCCGCAATGCATTTTCCATCCGCCGATGGCTTTCCTCAGTACCGTCTCCCAGGCGAATTACCCATTCTGAAGACCATTTCAAGTGATAGGTAGCTTCTTTGAGGGATTTGACGGCGATGTTGGCTACGTTTTCATCGCCGGATTCCGTCAAGGCCTGCAAATAGTGGAAATGGTAGGCGTCGAAAAAAAACTGACGCAGTACAGTCTGCCCAAAATCACCGTTGGGCAGTTCCACCAGCAACAAATTTCGATACTGACCTGCGTCGCGGAGGTAAGCGAGATCGTCTTCACTTTGCCCCTGGCCGAGTTGTGTAGCGGCCAATTGGTACCAGTTGCGTGCTTGCCCGATCAGATCTAGTGCCAGGTTGGACATTGCAATGTCCTGCTCCAGGATCGGTCCATGCCCACACCATTCCGACAGGCGATGCCCCAAAACGAGGCTCGTATCAGCCATGCGCAGCAAAAAATCACTCAGCGCGACATTTACTTCTTCGGGATAATGATTCGCCTCAAACATAATCCAGATTTAAATATGGGTGAGTGAATCGGGTACTTGATAAAAGGTCGGATGCCTGTAAGCTTTGTCGTCGGCAGGATCAAAAAAGGATTCTTGTTCGTCAGGGTTCGATGCGTGGATGTGTTTCGACTCCACCACCCAAATGCTCACGCCTTCCCGGCGACGAGTATACACATCCCTGGCGTTTTCCATCGCCATTTGTGCGTCAGCAGCGTGCAGGCTCCCCACGTGTTTGTGGTCAAGCCCTTGTTTGCTGCGGATGAAGACTTCCCAAAGGGGCCATTGTGTGTCCATAAGAAAGTGAAAAGTGAAAAGTGAAAAGTGAAAAGTGAAAAAAAGTGCTTTCACTTTAATTCTAAACTTTAAACTCAGAAAAATCAATTCAAGCAGTTGAAAAACGAATGGTGTACCAGCTTTTCACTTTTCACTTTTCATTTTTCGTTTAATTGCGTACGCAATAGCTGCCTCCCGTACCCATTCCCCTTCCTCATGCGCCTTGCGGCGAGCTTCTAGGCGTTGGCGATTGCAGGGGCCATTGCCTTTGACTACTTCCCAAAATTCGTCCCAGTTGATGGGGCCAAAATCGTAGTGGCCGCGGGCTTCGTTCCATTTCAGGTCGGGGTCGGGGATACTCAAATTAAGGTATTCTGCTTGGGGGACAGTGGCATCCACAAATTTTTGGCGCAGCTCGTCATTCGTAAATCGTTTGATTTTCCACTGCATGGACAGTGCCGTATTTGGCGATTCATCGTCTTTGGGGCCAAACATCATCAGTACGGGCCACCACCAGCGGTTGAGGGCATCCTGGGCCATGGCGCGTTGTGCTTCCGAACCCTTGGCGAGGGTCATCATGATTTCATAACCCTGGCGCTGGTGAAAGCTTTCTTCCTTACAAATCCGTACCATGGCGCGGGCGTAGGGGCCGTAAGAAGTACGGCACAGTGGTACCTGATTCATAATGGCCGCCCCATCTACCAGCCAACCAATTGCCCCCATGTCAGCCCAAGAGAGGGTAGGGTAATTAAAAATGCTGGAATATTTGGCCTTGCCGCTGTGCAGGTCATCGATCATTTGTTCCCTACTGGTGCCCAGGGTTTCGGCGGCGCTGTAAAGGTAGAGCCCATGTCCGGCTTCATCCTGAACTTTGGCCAATAGTACAGCTTTTCGCCGCAGAGATGGTGCTCGGGTGATCCAGTTCCCTTCTGGCAACATCCCGACGATTTCTGAATGGGCATGCTGGGAAATTTGCCGAACGAGGGTACGCCGATAGGGTTCGGGCATCCAATCTTTGGGCTCGATGCGCTGGTCTTCGGCAACCCGCAGGTCAAATTGGGTTTGTAAATCGGGATGAGCTACCATGGTCATTTATTTATTTTGCATCAAAATCCAAAGTCACCTGCTCTGAGCGCGGGTGGCTTTGACAAGTCAAAACATATCCTGCGGCTACTTCATCGGCTTCAAGGGCATAATTGACTTGCATTTTCACCTCACCCGACAATACCTTGGCCCGACAGGTGCAACAAACGCCTCCTTTGCAGGCAAAAGGAAGATCAGCACCACTGCGCAAAGCCACATCCAGTACACTTTCCCCATCGTAGGCCACCGGGATTTCAAAAATGCTGCCATCCAGGTGGATTTTGACTTTACTTAATGGGCCTTTCTTCTCGTTGATGATAGTGGGTTTTGGCGCATTGTTTTTTACTCCAAACAATTCAAAGTGAATTTTTTGGGGATCAAGCGCTGCTTCAATCAAGGTTTGTTTTATGGTATGGATCATCTCCTCTGGTCCACAAATAAAAGTTTGGTCAATTTTATCGAGGGGGATCAGTTTTTGAAAAAAGGAGCGACATTTTTCCGCATCGATTCGCCCTTGGAACAAGTCGGCATCGACCATTTCCCGGCTCAAAATGTGGTAAATGCTCAAACGCCCCATATAGCGGTTTTTCAGCGCTTCCAATTCTGCTTTAAAAAGAATGGAATGCCGGTTTTGATTGCCGTAAAGCAAAATAAACCGGCTTTGCGCTTGGGTGACGAGTACCGTTTTGAGGATGGACAGCACAGGGGTGATGCCACTTCCGGCGGCGAAGGCAAGGTAAGTTTGGGCATCCTGCCCTGCAATTTGTTGGCCAAATCTCCCCATCGGGGGCATCACCTCGATAGTATCTCCGGCCTTTAATTGCTCATTGGCAAAAGTGGAGAACAGACCTCCGGGTATTTTTTTGATGGCCACCCGCCATTCCTGATCAAGGGGGCTGCTGCAAATAGAATAGGAGCGGCGGATTTCTTCGCCGTGGATATTCACCCTAAAAGTCAGGTATTGCCCTGCCGAAAACCGGAACTGCTCCTGTAACTCAGCAGGCACATTGATGGCAACGGAGACACAATCAGTGGTCTCAGGGCGGATATCGGCGACTTTTAAGGGATGAAATTTCATGTTTCTGTTCCTGATGCGGCAAAGTTAAGGGGAATTTATAAACTAACAAACGTTAGTACGTTTTTGTTTTTGCTAAAAAAATGGATGATCAGGTGTGTGGAAATGGGAGAATGGCCTACTTTTATTTTTTTAATTTCACATAAGCACATGCAAACAATAGCCCTTAGTGACTACAACATCTACGTTGGTCCGATTGAAGCGGGATGGCAAAACTTTCTAGCGCAAAAAAAATACGGCCAAGTTTTGGTCATTGCCGATGAGAACACGGCTCAATATTGCCTGCCTCGTTTAACGGCAGCCCTCGGAACTCAAAACTATCTTTTGATCAAAATCCCACCTGGGGAACAGCATAAGCACATCGGGACTTGCCAGGAAATCTGGCAACAAATGTTGGATGCTGGCCTGGATCGCAAGGCTTTGGTCATCAACCTTGGTGGTGGAGTGATTGGAGACATGGGGGGCTTTTGTGCAAGTACCTATAAGCGAGGCGTTGATTTTGTACAAGTCCCTACTACCTTGCTTTCCCAAGTAGATGCATCGATAGGTGGTAAATTGGGCATCGATTTTGGCATGGTCAAAAACAGTATTGGGGTATTTTGTAATCCGCAAGCGGTTTTTGTCGATCCGGCATTTTTGAGCACCTTGTCCGCCCGTGAGATCCGTAGTGGGTTTGCTGAAATCATCAAACATGGTTTGATCCAGGATGTGGAACAATGGAATAAAATCAAAAATATTAGCGACTTAAGCGGAGTCAATTGGGCAGAGTTGATTGTACCCTCTTTGCTCATCAAAAAACACGTGGTAGAAGTAGATCCTTTTGAAAGAGGTTTGCGCAAGGCACTCAACTTCGGGCATACCATTGGCCACGCGGTGGAGGGATTTGCACTGGAAACGGATCGCCCCCTCTTGCACGGTGAAGCCATTGCCATTGGGATGATTACGGAAGCCTGGTTGTCCCAACAACAAGGATACCTTACGGAAGCTGATTTGGCAGAAATCACTGCATTTTTTATCAAAATTTATGGCCACTACGCCCTGTCCGAAGAAAATTTCTCAGCCTATTTACGTTTAATGGGAAATGACAAAAAGAACGAAGGCCAAAAGATCAATTTTTCCTTGATTGGTGCCCCGGGGCAGGTGCACATCAATTGCCATGCGGAAGCCCTTGCCATTGCGGAAAGCCTACGTTATTACCAGCAATTGAGTCATTGAAAATAATTTGTATCTTTGGGTATATATTAGCCAAAACTTATGCGCACAATCATCGAATATCTTTTTAGTGGAGCAAACCATCCTACTCACCTGGTCATCGTCAAATGGATGTGGCGACTGACCATATATGGGCTGCTCTTTGGATTTTTGTTTTTTGTGTTGTTGTCCTTCACCAATTTGCCTTCCTTGCAGCAATTGGAGAACCCCCGCAGTGAGTTGGCCACGCAAATTTTGGCCGATAATGGCGAATTGTTAGGGGTATATGCAGCTGAAAACCGGATTCCCATCACCTACGACTCTTTATCCCCATACCTCGTCCATGCCTTGATTGCTACAGAAGACAAGCGGTATTACGAGCATGCGGGCATCGATTTTGAAGCATTAGGGCGAGTGTTGGTCAAAACCGTTTTGTTGCAAGACCGCAGTTCTGGCGGGGCCAGTACCATTACCCAACAATTGGCCAAATTGTTGTTTACCCAAAAACCAGGCTCAGGTTTGTCAAGGGTCATGCAAAAATTCAAAGAGTGGATTATTGCGGTGCGTTTGGAGCGAAAATATACCAAAGAGGAAATTCTGTCGATGTACCTGAACAAGGCTGAGTTTGTCAACAACGCCTATGGAATTAAGGCTGCTGCCGACACTTATTTCAGCAAAACACCCAAAAATCTGGAACTTCAGGAAGCCGCCATGTTGATTGGTATGTTGCAAAACCCTTCCTATTTCAATCCAATCCGTCGGCCCGAATTGTGTAAAAAACGCCGCGAAATAGTATTGAACCAAATGGTGAAAAATGGTTCGCTCACCGAAACCCGTTACAACGAGTTGCGGACAAGCGATTTGGGGATCCAATTCCGCCGCAAATCTCATATTGACGGCATCGCTACGTATTTCCGGGAGGAGTTGCGCCAAGACCTCAAGACAATTTTAGCCAGCAAAGAATGCCAAAAACGCTCGGATGGTACACCTTATGATTTGTACCGGGATGGCTTGAAAATTTATACCACCATTGACGGCGAAGTACAAAGGTTGGCGGAGCGGGCGATGATCAAACACATGTCCAGCTTGCAAAAAGCTTTTTGGAATGAATGGCGGGGCAAGGATCCCTGGAATTATAAAGGAGGTTCAGACGCCAATATTCCCCAAGTGCCTACCCGTCAGGCTGCTCTGAATAACAACGTTCGGGCAACGGATCGTTATCAGGTCTTACGAGACATCTATTTGGGTGAAATTACCCGCCGCATTGAAGCCGATGCTGTTGGGGAAGGTTTTTTCCATGAAGACGACCGCGAAATCGATCGCATGGAACAAGAAAACCTCAAGTCAGGCCATCTGGAAAAACTGGTAGAGCAACAGATCATTGGCGTAAACCTGGCCACTCAATACCGCAAAGTGATGAACCACCAGGACTTCCCTCAATTGCTGACCCAATGGCGGCGTTTGCAGGAGGTCGTCAAACGTGATTTCCGTCGCCCCGTGCGGATGAAGGTTTTTACCTATGAACCAGGGCGCAATTTTGAAAAAGACACTGTGATGTCGCCGCTAGACTCCATCAAATACCACCGCATGTTTTTGCAAACGGGTATTTTGGCGGTAGAACCCCGCAGCGGTTACGTCAAAGCCTGGGTAGGTGGCATCAACTCCAAATATTTCCAATACGACCATACCCGGATCAGTCGGCAGGTCGGATCTACCTTTAAGCCGTTTGTATACGCGGCGGCAATCGCGCTCAATCGACTCTCGCCCTGTTATACCGTTTATGACGTTCAACAAACCATTGAACCAGGAGAAGGAGATTTTAATTTGTTCACCCGTTGGACGCCACGCAACTTCAACAACGAATATTCGGGCCGTTTGATCAATCTGAAAGAAGGGCTGCGCAAGTCCAAAAACTCGGTATCGGTCAAACTGGTCAAAGAGCTCAATAGCACGGAGCCCATCCGTACCCTCATCCACGCGATGGGTATCGATAGCAGTACCCGTTATCCCAATGGGCAGTATCGGGTGCCTAAAAGCCCCGCTATTTCCCTTGGTGCCGCCGATTTGAGTGTGATGGAAATGACGGGTGCATTTTCTACCTTCGCCAACAACGGGCTTTATGTACGGCCTACCACCGTTTTGCGCATCGAAGACAAAAATGGTAAGGTGATTTACGAATCCGAAATTCGTGAAGAACAAGCCATTCGAGCAGCTCCCAACTACGTCATGGTCGAACTATTGCGTTATGCGGCCAACATCAGTGGAGTCAAAAGTGATGTTGGTGGTAAAACCGGTACAACCAACGACTTCGTTGATGGCTGGTTTATGGGCATGACGCCCAATCTGGTGGTTGGCACCTGGGTAGGTGGTGAAGATCGCTGGGTGCATTTCCGCTCTTCTACCTACGGCCAAGGTGCACGGATGGCCAAGCCATTTTTCGTAGAATTCATCCGCCAATTGGAAAGCGCCAAAGACCTGCGCTTCGACTCCTCCAAACGTTTTTATCGCCCCCCTGGAGACTTGGGCATCGAACTGGATTGTTCTAAATACACCCAAGGTGGTTTGAATTTGAATGATCCGGGTGCTGGGGCTGGTAAGGAAGATCAGTTTGGGGATGAGTTGAACAATTAAAGCGAGGCTTGAAATCAAACTTTGAGGTAACACCAAAAGCATTCCTTTTTTTTTACTTTTGCACTAGTGTTTCTCACTGGATTAAATGACCGTGCTAATGCCATACCAACGCATCGCTTATTTTGTTTTTATCGGGATTTTCATTTTGGGGCTACAAGCTTGTACGCCACCTTCCGACAAAAAAGTTTCTGCCGTAGTCCGTACCAATATTTTTGAAGATGCCACGGCGCAGGAAATTTATCAATTGCAAGATGCCCGCAACATCGATAGTTTGCTCTTTTATTTGCGCGACGCCGATCCCAGCTACCGATATGCCGCAGCCATGGCATTTGCTTCCATCAAAGACAGTACCGTTGTAGAGCAGTTGGGTGAATTGCTCAAAGATGAATCACCCGATGTGCGGTATGCCGTGGCCTATGCCTTGGGGCAAACCCAGGCCAGAGCTGCAGAACCTTTGCTGATCGCCGGTTTCGACCGTTTTGACAGCACCGGTACTTCCATGAAAGTCAATGCCGCAATTTTGGAAGCGATCGGCAAATGTGGTTCTAAAAAAGCGCTACAACAAATGAGTGCGGTGAGTACGTATAAACCCAGCGATTCAACCTTAGTAGAAGGCTTGGCCTGGGGCATTTACCGCTTTGGACTCCGCGGCATCACGGATAGTACGGCCACCAAACGAATGGTGGAGATGCTCTTGAATCAACAGTTTACTCCGCGCATTCACTACGTTGCTGCTTATTTTTTAGCCAGAGCCAACGTGCGGCTTGATACTTTTGCGTCCCAATTGGCCCCCCTGGCCCCTAAGGCGAGTAACCCATTCATTCGGATGGCTTTGGCCAGTAGCCTGGGCAAAACCTACAAACCATACGCAGTAGATACCCTGGCCCACTGGTTGCCCAAAGAACCCGATTACCGGGTGCGGATCAACATCGTACAAGCCCTGGGAAAACTGGACTACAAACTTACCCGTATCGCTTTGTTTAATGCGCTGCGAGATCCCAATAGCCATGTAGCGGCAACGGCAGCCAAGACCTTGTCAACCTATGGCCAAGGGCGTGATGCCACCTATTACTGGCGGCTTGCCAAAGATTCTACCCTCAACTGGGCGGTGCAAGCCAACTTGTATGCTGCGGCACAACGTTTACTTCCACCTTTGTATGCAGACTATCGGGAAACGATGAACTTCCAATGTCGGCGGCGCTATGAACGCAGTCAAAGTGCAGAGGAAAGGGCCGCCTTTTTGGATGCGCTTAGTGAATTTCCCTGGAATTACCGCTATATTCAACAACAGGCCGTGGCAGTAAAAAGCCCGGTAGTGCGGATGGCCGCCTGGAATGGTTTGAAAAAAATCGCCTCAAGGCCGGATTTTGAACGATTTTTTGGCCTGGGCTGGCGTAAAGTAGGCAAGGAGTTGTCGTTTTTTTTCAAACAAGCAGCGTTGAGCAAGGATGCAGGCTTGATTGCCGTAGCTGCAGAGGCACTGCGGGTGCCCCAACGCAATTTTGGGCAATACTATACTCAGGTCGGGTTTTTGGACACTGCGCTGACGAGCCTCAAATTGCCGCGCGATATTGAGACCCAATTTGAACTCCAAAAAACCATCAGTTTCCTCAGAGGCCAACCAGAACCCAAGCCCAGCAAAACGGACCCCAAAAAACATCCCATCAATTGGGAAACCCTCGCCAACCTGCGTGAACGCCCGGTCGCCATCATCAGCACCAACAAAGGGACGATTCGGGTACAATTGATGCCAGAGGTAGCACCGGGTTCGGTGGCCATGTTTGTGGAACAGGCGCGTAAAGGCTATTACAACGGCAAATCTTTTCACCGGGTGGTTTCCAACTTTGTTGCGCAAGGCGGCTGCCCCCGTGGCGATGGCTATGGTAGTCTCGATTTTACCTTGCGTACCGAAGTGCCTGCACCCATGCGTTATGATCAGGAAGGTATGGTAGGGTTGGCTTCAGCGGGCTTGGATACGGAGAGTGTACAGTTTTTTATCACCCATTCGCCTGCACCTCATCTTGACGGAAATTACACTATCTTCGCAACGGTAATCGATGGCATGAGTGTGGTTCACGACTTGCATGTCGGTGATGTGATCAATAAAATCAACATTCAGTAACAGACCAAGGTTCCAGAGTTCCAGGGTTAAACCCGGAACCTTGGAACTTTGGAACCCTGGAACCCTGGAACCTTTTCAAATAAACACACACATGAAAAATACTCCACTCACTGAAAAACACATTGCCCTGGGTGCCAAGATGGCCCCCTTTGCAGGCTACAACATGCCCATTTCTTACTCGGGTATTCAGGAAGAGCACCATACCGTACGCAATGGAGTAGGGGTATTTGATGTGTCGCACATGGGGGAATTTATTGTGAAGGGCAAACAAGCCCTGGAATTGATCCAACACATTACGACCAATGATGCTTCAAAATTAGGCGTTGGGCAGGCGCAATATTCTTCTTTGCCCAACGACAAAGGTGGTATCATTGATGACTTGTTGGTGTACCGTTTGCCGGAAGATGATTGTGCCGAGGGTGAGCGTGCCTATATGCTGGTGGTGAATGCTTCCAATATTGAAAAAGATTGGAATTGGGTCAATGCTCATTTGGAGCCAACTGCTGAATTTGTACGGGGTTTTGATACCCGGGTGATCAATATTTCGGACCAAACTTCATTGATTGCAGTGCAAGGCCCGAAGGCTTTGCAAACCTTACAGCCATTGACTGGTATCGATTTGGGCCGCATCAAGTATTATAACTTTGCCAAAGGTAAGTTTGCTGGATTTGACAATGTTATTGTTTCCGCTACCGGATACACTGGTGCCGGTGGTTTTGAAATTTATGTCGACAATAAAAATGCCGCAGCGATTTGGGATGCCGTCTTTGAATCTGGCAAAGCCCTGGGCATTGCGCCGATTGGTTTGGGTGCCCGGGATACCTTGAGATTAGAGATGGGATTTTGTTTGTACGGCAATGACATCAACGAGACTACTTCCCCGTTGGAAGCAGGACTGGGTTGGATTACCAAACTGGCTAAGCCTAGTTTTATTGGCAAACAGATCTTTGAAGCACAAAAAGCCAATGGCGTCAGTCGTAAGCTGGTTGGCTTTGTTCTCGAAGACCGCCGGATTCCCCGTCACGACTACGAAATCCTGGATGCACAAGGCCAGGTGATTGGCATCGTGACTTCAGGGTCTCAATCGCCAACCCTGGGCAAACCGATTGGGATGGGCTACGTCAAAACGGAATTTGCTGGAACGGGGACTGAAATTTTCATTTCCATTAGTGGCAAAAGCCTGCCTGCAACGGTGGTCAAAATGCCTTTCCTGCATCAATCCTAAACAAAAGTACCTGCTTTTACATTTAATTATGTACTTTCAAGAAATTTTGAAACTATTGGACAAATGAACCTGCCCGAAGGAAAGGATAAATTTTTACAGTCGTGGGGAGCCCTTGGCTCAAGTTGGGGTGTCAACCGCACCATGGCCCAAATCCATGCCCTATTGATGATTGCCCCACATGCGCTCAGCGCTGAAGACATCATGGAGGAACTGAAAATTTCACGTGGCAATGCCAACATGAATTTGCGAGCCTTGATCGACTGGGGACTAGTGTTCAAAGAACTCAAGGCTGGCGAGCGCAAGGAGTTTTTTGTGGCGGAAAAAGACATGTGGAAGGTGGTCAAAAACATCATCATCCAGCGCAAAAAGAAGGAACTGGAGCCCATGCTCAAAGTACTGGACGAATTATCGAGTGTGGAAGGCAATGACCCAGAAGCTGAAGAATTTGTCCGTATGATCAAAGAAATCAAACTCTTTTCTAGCAAAGCAGATTCTACCCTCGACACCTTGGTGAAGGCAGACTCCAACTGGTTTGTGGGGACATTTATGAAAATGATTAAGTGAAAAGTGAAAAGCTAAAAGCGAATAGCAGGTATACCATTGGACTTTCAACTTTTCCATTTTTTTTCTGCTCAAAATTTGGAATGGCAGAAATGCCCCTCTAAATTTTCGCTTTTCGCTTTTCGCTTTACATCGCTACCACTTTTTGTACTCCAATCGTTCCATTTACATTAACCTGGCAATAGTATTGGCCCATCGGGAGGTCTTGGCGTTGTAGCACAAACTGATGGGTTCCTGCTGCATAATACCCTTCTGCCACGTTTTGAACCACTCTGCCGAAGCCATCTAATAAACGTACGGACACTTGACCGCCATTGATTCGCAGGCTGATGTTGCTGCTTTCGCGGAATGGATTGGGTCGGGCGTTTAGCTCAAATTGCTCCACTGTTCGAATATCACGGGTAGGGGTAGAAATGGATTTGAAGATGGGTAAAATGGGGAATTTTTGGCCCAAAATAGACGCTGGCTGTTCCAGCCCAAACCAATCTTTAAGGATCGTGGTGTAAATAGCCCGAAAATCGTGCTCCATCGGCAAGTCATCCGATTCACTCAAATCTGTAGGCACTTGAGGGTTTTTGCCAATGATCCCCGGATTGACCGCCTTGCCAAACACAAACAAGGGTGCAGCCGCTCCGTGATCCGTACCAAAACTACCATTGGAACCAATCGTGCGGCCAAATTCTGAAAAAGTCATTCCCACCACCTTGTCATCTATGCCCATCAATTTGAGGTCATCCTGAAAAGCATAAATGGCTTCCGATAGCATCCGCAACAAATCCGCGTGGTCGCCTTCCAGCGGATTTCCAGAGGAGTTAATCTGTCCACTATGGGTATCGAAGCCATGCAAAGTGCAAATGTAAATGGGCGTTTTTAGCCCTCCTTTGATCAACTGTGCCACAATTTTGAGCTGATCGGCCAGGTAGTTTTTGTCATCGGGAGGATAGAGGGTGGATTGGTTGCGGCCTTTTTCTGCGGCACCTTTCACGGACTTGAAGTATTGCTGTGCCTGTTGGGTCACCAGCCGGATGTATTCCAGTTCATCGCCAAAGGGGCTATCCGGTGCGGGCTCAACCACGCTATTTACAAACTCATAATAAGCCTTCGGGTCGGTAATCGCCATGCCCATCGGCCATTGGCTACCCACCAAGGCCAGGGACATTACTGCGCCCAATTGTATAGCCAAGGGATCAGGGTTGGCATCGCTCGGATAACCAGTGGGAAATCCGGGATAGCGCTGCTCCAGGTACCGCCCAGCCCAGCCATTTTCAATGTTCACGTCCGCATCCGAAGCTGACATCCAAATATCGGATGAGCGAAAATGGGAATAGTCCTGCTCGGGGTAGCCCACATTTTGCACAACGGACACCAGGCCATCGTTGTACATTTTTTGAAAAGGTGCCATCGAAGGATGTAGGCCGTTGGCTTGAGTGCCTTGCAAACGCAATACGTTGCGCTCAGGGATCAGCAGGTTGCGCCGGAATTTGCTCAAATTGGAATACTGATCCAAAGGGATAAAAGTATTGATTCCATCATTGCCACCGTTCAATTCAATGAGTACCAATACGCGGTTATCGGAATTGCCACCGAAACTCAGGGCATCCAAAAAAGATTTTTGTGGAGCAGTATTCAAGGGCATGCCCTTCAGGGTAAAGGAGGCACCGGCTGCTGCTGCACAACTATGATAGAGGAATGATCTACGTTCCATGCAATTTTGAGTTTGGGGAGGTGCTTAAATCAATTGGTATTCGGGTTGGCCCATCAGGTATTTGTGCAAGGCGGCCAAACGGTACCAAACCGTGTCGCGGGCGGCCTTGTCTCCGGGATTGGCGGTGTAGTTTTTCCAGGCCACCGTCCAGTAATAGTCCTGGGCTTGGCCGGACAGCAAAATGCTTTTCAATACCTGTTTTTTTGCCGTTGAAAAAGGCATGGGCATCAGAACTTGCAAGATGGAGTCAATCAGCAAATTTGGATCGTCTGGACGGGGGAATTGGGCCACAAAAGCAATGTGATCGATAAAAACCCGGTAACCCGACTCCGTTTCATAACGCCAATAAGTCATTACATCGGAATAGATGTTGCGGTTGCGCAGGGTATCGCTGTTGATCCAGTTCCGGTAATATTTGGGTGCTTGCCGAAAAGCTGGCCAGCCCGCTACATTGGGCGGATCGCCGGGCAACATTTGTAAGTCATTGCAAGTCCAGCCCAAACTGGTCAGGATTTGATACTGATCGTACAAGGTTGGTCCATTGATGTGGACGTTGAAATTGCGCAATACCCCGATGACCAAATCAAGGGGCGTTTTGATGAAACAGCCCTTGTTCACGGCATCAAAAAAATGCTCGCTGCGCAGCAATGCCGAGATGGCGGGTAAAATCTGGTACTTGTTCTGGCGCAGAATTTCTGCCAGGGGTTGAATGACGTTTTTTTCTACCTGCTCGTCAATCTGGTAATACACAAAAAAGCGGTACAACTTCCGGGAGATGTATAGGGATACCTCGTCCTTTTGGAAGATCATGTCGATCAGTTCCCGGACTTCCCGCTCGGCATCGGCTCCACCTTTGATGACTCGATTGTTGTAAAAAGCCGAGAATTGTTTATCTGTTTGATCGTGTAACCGGGGGTTCAGAAAAACTTTATTGGTTTGATATTCCAGCCGCCAGCCAGTTAGCACTTTGGCGGCAGCCACTACATCTGCCTCGGTGTAGTGCTCGGGATTGTCTTTGCCAATGGTGAAGAGCTCTTGCAATTCACGGGCATAGTTCTCATCAGGAGCATTGACTTCGTTATAGAGGCCATTGAGAAAAAACAACATATGTGGATCCAGGGTCACATCATATACTAGCTGTTTAAAATCACCAAGTGCGTGTTTGCGCAGAATCATGTAATGTTTGTAACAAGCCTGTCCACTAAAAGAAATATCAGTGCGGGTAGCAAAATGATTGTGCCAAAACAGGATGAGTTTCTCCAGAATATTGGCTTCGGAGGTAACCATCCGTTCCATCCACCAACTGCGCCAGGAGGTGATGCGAAAAAACTCCCCTTCATTGTTGCGCTTGGCATTGACCCAGGTTTTGCCAAAGGGCACGTCAGGATCGGTAAATTCATCGTTGTTGTAATTGTTGACGGGCGGAGCAGGCTCGGTTTTGGGGACGTTTAAAATAGAGTCCACTGCCTTTTGGGCATTCCCCAAATTATAGAGTTGATCAATTTGAGCCTGGCTAGAACCAAAAGTAGCGCGCCGCAACAAATGGGCGGCTTGCTCCCGGCCCCACATTCCAGCATAAGGAGTCAAGCCTCCTTGAAGGGTAAATGGGGGTAGAGCAGTGGGGATTTCTGGTTCAATATAGGGCGTTTCCACCAGCGAACCCTCAGTTGGGAGTTGGAGGAAAGTCCGGCGGGAAGAGGAGAATTCGGCCATAAGGGATTGATTTGCTTATAGTATAAACGAAGATAAGCAAGATCAATTTTGTGGTCAAGGGATTATTGACACTCCACCAATTCCACTATCTCAAAACCTGCATCTTTCACTGCTTCCAGCACCAATTCCGCATCGACTCCATCCCCTTCTACACTGAGGATTTTGTCTGGATTTTGGGTGTCTACCGTCCAGTTGCTGATGCCCTGAACCTCGTTCAGAAATCCGGTTACAGCCTTTACACAGCCGCCACAATTGATATTGGTTTTAAATTTCAGGGATTCCATGCTTTGTTTTTTTTGCAAAAGTAAAATTGATGTTGCTTTCTGCCGGTGACAATCGTCACTTTAAGGTTTAATCGGAAATAACTTCATGGCCTCCGCCACACATTGCACCGCTTTTTTGATGGCCGCTTGTTGGTCTTTGTTCAGCGTAATGGTATGGCGGCTGTTTTTATAATTGATCCGAATTTTTTCAATGCCTGAATATGACAAGGTGAAAACATGATCCAAGGGGACCAAACAAGTGAGGGTGTAAAGCCGCATGTTGGTGTTTTTGTCGAAATTACCCCGGTCAGGTACGGTATAGAGGCCAATCAGGTCCGAGCCTTTGGTCTCATCTGCAGGATCCACTTTGGGTACATCTTTGCCCAAATCTACCGTATCTTTCAAAGACTCCACTTTCAAGATCACGCTAAAGCCTTCTTCGATGGTCAAAAACTCCCGCTCGGCGAGCCCCAATACCAGGAAAAAAGCATTCAAGGTATCGTTTTGTGAAAAAGTAAACATGGCCTTGGCTTCTTCGATCATTTTGTACCCATCTGCCGTTTGAAAATTGCTGGGAATCATGTAGCCAATGTTGATGGCTTTGGTGACCACACTATGGGTACTGTCGAAGTCATCTACTTCATTGATGGCAAAATCACACTGAGCATTCAGGGTATAAAGTCCAATACTGAACAGGAAGAAAAGAAACAAACGCTTCATAATTACAGATGCTGATGAAGCACAAAAATAGCGGAATCTCAACTAAGGAACTAGAAAAAAATAACTACCACGATTTCCCTTCGCTCTTTTGACCTTATTCCTCCTGTCTTTTTCGTTAAATAGGCTTGCTATTCAACTCTAAAAAAAACCCCCTGACCGGATTACTCCAGACAGGGGGTGATTAGATCATAATGACGAGGCCACCGTGACCCGAATCGTGTTAACGAATCAATGTCACGTTGCCTTGTTTGCGGTAGATGCTACCGTCAATACAATTGGCAAGTAAATAAAATCCATATACATCAGGAGGCAATTGCTTGCCCCGGAACGTACCATCCCAACCCACTTTGGGGTCGCTGGTTTCAAACATTTTTTGACCCCAGCGATTGTAAATGATGAAAGTCATTCTGTCGATGCCCCGGCCACGTACATACAGCACGTCGTTCACGCCGTCCTTGTTGGGGGTAAAGCCAGTTGGAACAAAAATGTAAGGCTCTACGCAGTATGGCCCGGATACATTGATGGTGATTTTGAGTTCAGCCATACAG
Organism: Saprospiraceae bacterium; assembly: GCA_027486765.1. Taxonomy (GTDB): domain Bacteria; phylum Bacteroidota; class Bacteroidia; order Chitinophagales; family Saprospiraceae; genus Haliscomenobacter. The sequence continues at coordinate 2,405 of JAIXOO010000284.1, read as the reverse complement.
CCATTGCTGGTCACTTTTACGGTGTACTCGGTAGTATCCGTAGGAGAGGCAATGACGGTGCTGCCCGTTGTGGTATTCAATCCGGTAGCAGGGCTCCAGGAATAGGTACAATCGGGGCAATTTTCCACCCGAATGGTGGTCGATTCCCCATTCTCAATGGTCGTCGGGTTGGCAGTCACCCGTACTTTGTTGGCCAAATCCACCACATTGACTGTGGTGCGCAAGGTGGCAGTACAGCCATATTGGTTGGTCAGCAATACCTGCGGCTGGGCACCATTTTGAGCCACTATCGTCGCCGAAGGCCCGGTACGTACATTCGTGATGAACAAATTGGCCGGCGACCAGAGGTAAGTTAAGGTCTGGCGCCGATCGTTATTGGTCACAATCAGCGTCACTTCATCGCCATTTTCACAGGCGTTGACTGTAGCTGGGAGGGTAGCCCTCACCGGACGGGCAATGACCGTTACGGAATCGGTCTCTACACAACCCGCCGCATTGGTGATGCGCACGTAGTAGGTTTTCGCTACGGTATCGGGTGTAATCGAGAACTGTGCCCCTTGCCCCAGAACCGGGCTGAAGTTGCGGTTGTTTGCCCATTCAAAAATGGCAGCACCATTGCCACTAGCGACCAGGTTATATGGATTCAGAGAACACAATGTAGTATCCTTTCCAGCATTGGCATTGATGGGGGCTGCTGCCATGACTACTACTTGGCGGACGATGCTACAAGCACCAAACGCATCAGAAATGGTAACCGTATAAGTTGTCGGCACCGTAACTGTAGTTGTCGGCGTAGCTGATGTAGAATCATTCAAGCCCGTAGCTGGCGACCAGCGGTAAACCAGATTGGGTTTGCCGTTTGGATTGATCGGCGTAGGTCGGCCTGCGCAGGTCGTAATCATGCTTGGTGGCGCGCCCGTAGTGAGGTCCACCACATCAACTACTGCCGAATCCAAAGGTGCCCCCTCAAATGGTCCACCTTTGCCGATCGTAGTGCTGCCACCGCCAGTTCCAGTGCCACCGCCATTTCTAGCAGAGTCGATTTGAGCCCGGATACACACATCATTGGTATCGGTAGCTACCGCATAAAATACCGTTTTACCTGCCGGAACAGTGACACTGATCCGGTTTCCGGTACCGATCTGGTTTTTCAAAGCGGCATCACTAAACCAGGTAATGGGGGTTGGCCGTGAAGTGGTGGCGCGTAAGGTCAAACGACCCGGTTCACACAAGGACGTGTCAGGCAATGCAATCACCGTAACTGGCTGCGTCACATTGACCACAATGCGCTTGGTTGTAGAACAACCAGTAGCTGGATCGGTTACGGTCACGGTATACGTGGTTGTAGTGGTTGGCGAAGCAAGTGGATTGTAAGGTTTGCTCAAATCCAGGCCAGTTGTTGGCGACCAGGTGTAGGTATAAGTAGGGTTGCCATTTGGGTTCAACTCCACCGAGCTTCCGACACAAATGCTTTGTGGTGACTTCAAATCACCTGGCTTGAAGTCGTTGAGGCGTATCCGTGCCGTATCTCTTTTGGTACAAGTGCCCAAAGTTGCTTCTACGATGTATAAATTAAGACCCAATCCAGGCGTAACCGAAAGGTTTCTGCCATTAAAAATGACTTGCCCATTGGCATCCAACCAGCGAATGGTAGCCCCTTGTGCGCCCCTTGCAGTAAGTAACACAAAGTCACGCTGGCAAAGTGTCGTCTCAGAAGGAATGGCTTCCAGATCACCTAGGTCGGTTACATTGACCCGGATTTCTTTTTCCACTCTACAGCCACTCACTGGATCCGTAACGGTAACAGTATAAGTAACCGACGCATTCAACGTAGCAATTGGATTGTGCGGGTTGGTCAAATTCAGCCCGGTGGTTGGCGACCAGGTGTAGGTATACGCAGGGTTGCCATTCGGGTTCAGCGCTAGTGGGCTTCCGGCACAAGCTGCCTGTGGAGAAGCGAGGTCACCTGGTTTGAAGTCGGCCAGGTTCACTTTTACAGTATCCCGTACGGTACAAGTGCCATTGCTAGCTTCTACGATGTAGCGGTTTTCTCCAACAGTTGGATTAACACTGATGGTTTTACCCGTGCCAATTTGGATGCCCGCAGCATTCAACCAACGGAAGTTGACATTGTTGCCACTTGCATCTGCACGCAGGGTTAAGCCCCCGGTAGCGGAACAAATGCTCGTATCGTTGCTGGCTTTGAAACCTTCAATTGAATTGACATTCACGACGATTGCACGTTCCTTGGAGCATCCCGTGATCGGGTCGGTGATGGTGATACCAAACCGGGTCGTTTGGCTCAGGATAGCCACCGGATTGTAGGGCTTGGTTAAATCCAATCCTGCACTTGGTGACCACTGGTATTGGAATGCGGGGTTACCCGTCGGGTGTAATTCGATGGT
>JAIXOO010000495.1 GCA_027486765.1 Saprospiraceae bacterium | reverse complement strand
CTTTATTTTTGGGGTGTAGTCTTGGACGAGCGGGGCATAACCTGCTTCTGGTTCAACATAGAAGAAGTCGACTAGCGACAGCGCTTTGCTTTTAGGGAGTAGACTTGGACTAGCGGATTTTTGTACCTCAAACTGACGGCCATTAGCTTTTAGCTCTTCATGGAATGTTTTATCTTGAAGAGTCTTTTCATAAGCAGGAATTGCCATTCCTCTATCGTCTTTAACTCCATCCGCGAAAACAAGTGAATTAAAATATTTCGCTTCAGCATCTAATTCCCTTGGCGCTCGACCATTGACAGTCCCCTTTTCATTAAGCCCATAATGGACAACCTGGAATTTATGGAAGAATTCTTCTGAAACAGTTGCATTTGTAGCCTCATTGCTCAAGAATATTTCACCTCCTATCTGCATAGTCACCTCGCCTGTATTTTTGTTTCCCTCGCTATCCTTTCTTGGGTCTCCACTTGTGATATTGAAGATTACGTCATTACCTTGGTCATCTTTTAACACATCAAGAATCTGATACAACATTGCAAATAATTCAGATGCCTCTCGCATACTGTTAATACGTTCTTTTAGGTCGTCCTTTACGTCGTCGCCGTAGATGATTTTCATTCCATCGGGTAATTCAAGAATGAGGCCTATTGAGGTGGTAAATTTATAATTCGAATCTTTGATCGGCCTTTACTATTTAGTGCAAATTTCTTTAAATTGAATAATGAAAGGCAGTCACTAGGTATAATAGAGGAGGAAGCATAAAAAAGGTCATCTTCTCCATCTATTTTTTTAAATAATTGCACCTCATAATCTGGTATTGATTTTTTTAACAACTCAAGGTTTAGAATAAAAACAACAGCAAGTTCCAATTTTCTAACCCTAGTTGAATAATTAAGATCATAAACCACGTATTTATCAGGAGGAATTTTTCTAAAGTAAAGAGGCGACAGTAAGCTCAAATCAGGTGCAAAAATGAAATTAATGGTATTTCTGGCTTCAACTTGATCATTGTTTTCACAAAACCATATCACTGAATTGGTATGGTTCTCAAAGAGGATTTTTGCCCCAGTTTTTGAAAGCATAATTTCAATTCCCACCTTTCCAGGAAGGACGTAATGAAAATTAAGCTTTGGTTTTAGGTTTATTAGAGTATCGTTTTTCGAAAGGGTTGGTATTTTTCCTGCACTGCCTTGGGAAAAACAATATCCCTGAAATGAAGCCACTAGAACGCAAAATAAAAATGTTTTAATCATTTTTCTTTATATTTTGTTGTAATTGCAATAAACTATCAATGGTTCTTTTTCTAACTGTTGGAGCGTAAGGGCTATTTACTGTCTGATCCCAACCTTTAGTAATGAGATAGAAACTTTGACCATTAGACAATGCATTTGAATGTGCATCCAGTAGCGATTGGCCTTTATCAGTTCTATAGTATGACTCGAGCATTTCATGAAATGTAAACCAACCTCTAGGAATTTTTTCTTTACTTGATGAGCTCAGTGTTGCATCACCTGCAAATGGGGAGATTACTATGTGTCCATCAAAACCATTTTTAGGTTTTCCATTGAAAACTCGATATGGAATGGTAAACAATGGTATGTCGAATCGGGGTTTATCTCCGCGACTTGTAGTTGAAAAATTCAAGCCTACTGATCCTTGGTTGGAAGGGCTTCCCATTTGGTAACTACCCTCTTTTCCTGTTTCTCGATCAATAGAACTAGCAGTTTCAGAAACTTCATAGAGATATGATTTGCTGCTAGAAACAACGTTATTCAGAAGATTAAGGCCAGCATCTCCTTGTACTGTTTTACTATCGAGTTTCCCGAAATCTACTCCAACTTTTGCACCTTTTTCAGTATCAGTAAAGTTAAATGTTACTTTGCCATCAAATTTAGCATCGTTTACAAGGCTCATTATATCAGCTACTGCTTGTGCAAAATTCTTATTTTTAGCCAAATATAATTCCATTCCATTTGGGTCTATATATATCAATGGGTTATTTGACACATAGACATATGGGCCCAAGAATCTGTATCTTTCCGCTAACGGATCAATGCTATTCCACCTCCCCACGCTCGCATCATACCACCTCGCCCCATAATCACTCCAATTCAGCCCCCAATCCTCATTCAACTCCTTCCCGTTGTATTGATAGCCATTCTCCGTACCAGACTGTGTAATCCAAGCCCCCTTCATCTCCATCCCAAAGGGATAATAATGATTCTCCTGCAACAACTGAATCGCCGTCCCATTCGCCGCAAAGCTTACCCGGCTATTGCCCAAATGGTCTTTCAAGGTGTACTCATACCGAAATACTCCACCACCAATTGGCACAATCCGCCCTTCAGCATGGTAAATCGCCTCCAAAGTAGTTCCAGTATACTCAATCCCCATCACGTAACGCTTGTGCAAAGACAAAGTCGCCCCAGTGTACACTTGTTTTTCCAGTTTTTCCCCCGCTGCGTTGTAAGTGATTTCTATTTTGTTGTTCGGAGTGACGTTGGCAAAAGTAAAAACGTCGGGTAGGTTGAGTGCATTGTAGGCTACCGTCAAGTCTTTGTGGCCGTCCGAGGTCATGTTTCCAGCATTGTCGTAGCCATAGTAGAAGCTACCCGAGCCTTTGGGTTTGAAGCCGTAGGGGCGGTTGGTGGTGGTGGCAAAATCAACTACCCGATTGAGGCGGTCGGGATTGTTGACATCGTAGTAGTACACCAGGTTGTCGATCAAGGCGTAGGTGGTGCCAGTGGTCAGGCCCCGGCGGGAGTATTGGGTAATGTTGCCATTGAGATTGTAATTGATGGTGGATTCGGAGTACTTGTCGGTCATGGTTGGTGCGCCAGTGGTACGTTCCCAGAAAGGGGCCGCTTTGAGCCGATTGGCGGCATCATAGGTGAAATTATAGCCCTGGATGTCGCGACAAGTACCCAGCGGTGCGCGCCAGCTCAGGCTCGCAATGTTGCCATTGTACTGCGGGGTTTCGGTGTAGTCGGGGGTTTGGTAGGTCATGCGCATGCTGAAGGCGTCGGCTAGGTTGTCGCCCGCTTGGATGCTGCAATTGTTGATGTCGTTGATGCCCGTGAGCCAGGAGCGGATGTTGTAGGTGTAGTCAATGGATTGCAGGTAACTGTATGTGGAGCTGGGCGTCGGCAGGGACGCTCCAGTGTAGTTACTTGCATGTAGGTTTTTTTCCAACAATCGCTCCATTTCATCATAACGCTGTTCAGCGATGATTTCTTTCTTTTGATTGTTGATTTGATGCACGGTAAAGCGCATGCGGCCCGCGTGGTCGTACACGTACTCCTCGCGCAGGAGGTAACTGTGGGCGGTGCTGTTGGGGCGGGCGCTGTGGCCCCGGCGTACTTTTACTTTGCGGTCTACAAAATCGTAGGCGGTGTAGACTGAGTCGAAACCTGCGGCATGGTGCTGCATCCGGGTAAATACTGGGCGATAGCGGTTGTCGTAATAGGTTTGAGCCAGGGTGTAGCTGCTGGGCACAGCCAAGGCTTTTTGCAAAATGGCGGTACGGGTGGCCACCAGTTTGCCGCGCACAAAGTTCCAGTTGCTGGTGGCGTAGCCTGCTTCGGGCGAGGCCACAAAAATTTCTTTGTACGCCGCAGTATTCTCCAGGCTGTTGTTGCGATTGAGGTCATAGTGGTCGTAATAATTCACGGAGTACACATCGGCGTTGGCTGCATCGGTGGGGAAGGCAGTGGTGGTATAGCCGTAGGTACCCGAGGAAGTGGCTGTTTCGAACAGCGGGTTGCTGTGGTTGGGGGTATTGCTGCCCCGGTAATAGCCTGTGATGACGGGGCGACTCAGGATGTCGTAGCGTGTATAGGTTTTGCGGCCATTGGCGTCGGTACTCAGCACCAAACGGTCCAGACGGTCGTAGGCATAGCTGGTGGTACCCCCGCTGGGAATGGTTTTGGAACTGATGCGGCCGTGGCTGTCGTACACGTATTTGTACAATTGGCCATTGTAGGTAGCAGCAGTAGGATCCCAGTTATTGCTTGTTTTCATATTATAGGCAGCCTGGGGTGGAATTACATTAGTCACCCGCCCCAGCCCATCGTACAAGGTGTAAGTATGGCCATAGTCAAAGTCAGTTGGTGGATTGGAGACCGTGGCGTTCATCTGTTGCCGAACCAGGATTACTCGCCCCAACTTGTCGGTATAAGTGATGCGCTTGGCGCCGTTTTCGTCTTGTTCTTCGACCACATGTAGGGTACCCGCTGCAAAAAAGTTATTGCTACTGAAATCGCGGACATTGTCGAAGCCGTTACCCGCTCGACCAAGTCTTCCCATTAATACCCCAATCACAACGCTGGTGCAGTGTCTCCTGACCTGCACCCATTATTCCTGCGTCTTTAAGACGCATAAGTATGCACAATCTTAGATAAGAGCGACATTACCTCATTAGGATTGGTCATCATACCTTTTGTTCTGACAATCATGTGTAGGCCTGTGCTTTTTTCGTACCAGCGTGCATACTCGTGCGTCTTGAAGACGCGGGAATAATGGGAACAAGTCAGAGACTTAGTTCCAGCAATACACTTTTGAAAGTGGAGATAAAGAGCCTTTTTAAAGATAAAGAACTCACTATCTTTTAATTACGCACATCTGTAGAAGTGCAGATGCTGGTACAGGTCTGGAAAAGACCTGTACCAGCATAACGCGATAATCAGTTTTAAGCCGCACCGCCTGGCCCCCTACGACAAATACTTCCCCACAATCGGCATCCGCCGCCCCATGCCAAATGCCTTGGCCGACACCCGCAACACCGGCGCAGTCTGATGCCGTTTGAACTCATTGATGTTCACCAAACGCAGTACGCGACGCACCAGTGCATCGTCAAAACCCATGTCGATCAATTCTTTGGGCCCTTGGTGGCGCTCGATGTAATTGTAGAGCACGGCATCCAGGATATCGTAATCCGGCAAACTATCGCTGTCCTTTTGACCTGGGCGGAGCTCGGCAGAAGGAGGTTTGACGATGGAGTTTTCTGGGATCACTTCTCCATCCTTGTTGATGTAGTGCGCCAGTTCGTACACTTCGGTTTTGTACACATCGCCGAGTACGGAAAGGCCGCCACACATGTCACCGTACAAGGTGCCGTAGCCCACTGCCATTTCACTCTTGTTGCTGGTATTGAGTAGGATATGACCAAATTTATTGGAAAAGGCCATGACCAGCATCCCCCGAATCCGCGCTTGGATGTTTTCTTCCGTAACGTTGAAAGGAAAGCCGAAAAAGTGCGGCGTGAGCGTTTCCATGTAAGCCTGATACATGGGTTCGATGAAGATGATGTCGTATTGTACCCCCAGATTTTCCGCCAATTTGCGGGCGTCGTTTACGGAGTGATCGGAGGAATATTGCGAGGGCATCAGGATCACGCGCACGTTGTCGGCCCCGAGGGCGCGAGCGGCCAGCACCACTGTTACCGCCGAGTCGATCCCGCCAGAAAGGCCCAGGATTGCTTTTTTGAGGCCCAGCTTTCCAAAATAATCCTTTATCCCCATCAGCAGGGCATCGTGCATCAGGGGTGTTTTTTCGCGCGACTGTTCTACTTGTTTTTGCCCCAGCATCACGTCATCCAGGTCGTAAACCCGGATACACTCTTCAAAAAAGGGCATCTCATCGTATACATTTCCATTGGGCGACATCACCACCGAGCCACCATCGAACAACAATTCGGTTTGCCCACCCACATGGTTCACGTAAAAAATCGGCACATTGTAGCGCTCCACATTGGCCCGAACGACGTGGATCCGTTCAGGAGCATGGTCATGGGAAAAGGGCGAAGCCGATACGTTGATCATCAGCTCGGGCTCGTAAGGCATCATTTCGTCCATCGGACAAATGGTGTAGAGCGGGTTTTCGTTGCCCACGTTCCAGATGTCTTCACAAACGGTGAGGGCGATGCGTTTGCCCATGTATTCCACGATTCCAAACTCCGAAGCGGGCTGGAAGTAGCGGTATTCGTCAAAGACATCGTAAGTGGGTAGCAGGGCTTTGTGCTGGACGTATTCCACCCGCCCATAGGCCAGAAAATAAACGGAGTTGTACAAATCTTTGCCCTCCAACTGCGGATTGCGGGTGGGCGAACCCAGCACAATGGCAATACCTTGGGCAGCCTTAGCCAGGGTTTGGATGCTGGCGTCGGCTTGCTGGATAAAATCGTCGAACTCCAAAAAGTCGCGGGCCGGGTATCCACAAGTGGCCAATTCCGGGAAACAGATGATGTCTGCTCCCTGGGCTTTGGCCGTAGCCGTCATTTGTAACATTTTGGACAGGTTGCCCTCAAAGTTGCCAATGTGGGCGTTGAATTGGGCGATAGCGATACGCATGGTGATTTATAAATTTCTGTTGAGGTGTCCTGAAATCGGCAATTGTGCCAACAGTTGTCGGTCCAGGTTTTCGATATAACTGCGCCCGTAGGGGCCATTTTCCAGTTGTTCAAACATCCAATCGGGTAAATCCTGCACAATCTCCGGGCAAATGCTTCCCAGTGCCAGGGCCAATGAAGCTACGGTATCGGTATCTCCACCCAGATCAACTGCTTCCCAAAGGATGGAACTCATCCTTTCCCCCTGCACCAAGAGGCTTAGTACGGCTTCGACGGTTTCTTTGCCCTTCATTGGCACTTCACCCTGCCAGTCCAGGGGCCAGAGTACCCCTTGCCAATCGGCCAGATAGCCAATCAATTGCGCTTTGGTTCCTCTTTGGTACAAAAAGAAATGCGCAATTAAGGCAATGGCTTGCGCGGCCTTTACGCCCCATTCCGTATCGTGGGTAATGCGGGCCTGGAGGGTCGCTTTTTCGAGCACTTCTTTTTCTGAACCCAACACGCCGATGGGGTAGGCCCGCATGGCGGATCCATTGCGCTCGCTACTGGGAATGATCCGCTCCAGGAGCTCCTGCCCCGAAGCTACTTCTTTGAGCAAGCCGAAAAAACGGAAAGCGTAGCCTTGGCGGGTGTCTCGTTTGAACACCTCGACAAACTTGTTGGCTACATTGAGCCGCGTCCACTCAGTACCATCTACAATCAACTCTGCCAAGGACAAGGCCATTTGCGTGTCATCGGTATAGTGTCCGCAGATGGTTCGGTAAAACGGGTGACGTTTGTATTTCGTTAGCTTGTTGCGCCGCCGGATAATCAGGCGGTAGACAAACTCAAACCCCGCTCCGTATGCATCCCCAATGGCGCCTTCCAGCAGCATAAGTTTGATTTTATGGTTCAAAATTAAGCGAACTTAGTTTAAAAGTCAAACTAAGTGCTGAATAAATTTTTTTATGCTCGGTTTCGTATAACTTCTTCCCTGCACAGCACAAATTTTGTAAGTTTGCAGACTAGACTTTTTGTTCCTAAAGTCTCCTGTGTGGAAGCACAGCAAAACTGCATCCATGAGTAATTTTGTCGTTTCGGCTCGCAAATATCGCCCGGTCACCTTTGAGGATGTTGTTGGTCAAGAACACGTGACCAATACCCTCAAAAACGCCTTGCGCAATGATCACCTGGCGCATGCGTTTCTGTTTTGTGGCCCGCGTGGAGTCGGCAAAACGACCTGTGCCCGGATTTTGGCCAAAGTCATCAACTGCCAAAACCCTGGCGTAGAGCTGGAGCCTTGCAATGCTTGCTCTTCCTGTACTTCTTTTAACGACAATGCCTCTTTCAACATTACCGAGCTCGATGCCGCTTCCAACAACAGCGTGGAACACATCCGCGCTTTGATCGAACAAGTACGCTTTCAACCACAGCAAGGTAAATATAAAGTTTTTATAATTGACGAGGTGCACATGCTTTCTCAACAAGCATTCAATGCTTTTTTGAAAACATTGGAAGAACCGCCGAGTTACGCCATTTTTATCCTGGCTACCACTGAAAAGCACAAGATCATTCCCACCATCTTGTCGCGCTGCCAGATTTTTGACTTCAAACGCATCCAGGCACCCTCCATGGTGCGGCACTTGCAAGGCATCAGTGACAAAGAAAACATTGAGGCCGACGAAGATGCACTGCACGTCATTGCGCAAAAAGCCGATGGGGCACTGCGCGATGCGCTCTCCATTTTTGACCGCATTGTTTCGTATTCGGGTACGCACATCAAGTACGAGGACGTCATCATGAACCTCAATGTGCTGGACTACGATTATTATTTCAAAATTGTCGATGCCCTTTTGGTGGAAGATTTGGCGCAGGTAATGCTGCTCTTTGACGACGTTCTGAACAAGGGTTTCGAAGCGGATATTTTCATCAATGGCCTGGCTGAACATTTGCGCAATTTGCTGATGTGCAAGGATCCACAGACCATCAGTTTGCTGGAATTGACCGACAACCTCAAGGAACGTTACCGCACCCAGGCGCATATTTCTCCAAGTTCGTTTTTGTTGACGGCCCTTAATTTATGCAACGATTGCGACATCAATTACCGCATGGCCCGCCATAAACGTTTGCATGTGGAAATGGCCCTCATCAAAATGACCTACATCAACCGGGCCGTAAAAAATGTTGCTGAAGCGGCTGAAAAAAAAAATCCTGAATCCAACCTAGAACCTGCCAGTACTCCTGCAACGGCAGTCAATAGCCCTGCTACTCCGGCGAACAAAAACAGCGGCGGCAGCGCCCCCTCGGAAAGCAATACGGCTTCGCCAGAACAAGAAAGTGCGATAGTGCCTACTCCCACAAAGAGCAATGCCAATACACCTTCACACTTGGTGACCACCCCTAGAATTGGTCGATTGGATGACCTCATGGCCGAGGTGCACGCCGAAACCAAGCTAGCGGAAGCTGAAATCAGTGTGGAAATTCACCAGGAAAACATTGAAAAAGCCTGGACTGATTATTTGACCGGGGTGGAACAAGAAACCACCCGCAACATTCTGCAGGGGATTCCCCTGAGCTGGTCCGATCCAGTTCTTACCGCCAAAGTAAGCTCCAACCTGGTTGAAAGTACCCTACGCCAGGAACGCAACCTGATGGAATACCTGCGCCGGACTTTTGGCCGGAAAGACCTGATTTTACAAATAGAGCTGGAAAAAACCTTGCAGTCAGAAAAGCCAAAACCCGTTCGTCCGCTCAACAACAAGGAAAGGCTGCTGGCGATGTACGAAAAAAATCCTCAGGTAAAGGATTTGGCCGAGAAATTTGGCTTGCGTTTCGATGGTGATTAAAATTTAACAAGATCTTAATACATTTTTCGCTTATTGTCGCGTATTTTGAATGGTTTTTTAGCCTTTAAGAACTTAGTCGAAATGATTAGCCCAGCATGAGAAAATTCTACCTACTCCTGATTTTATCCTGTCTTATTTCTACCCGATCGCTTGCCCAAGATGCAGAGTTCAAGTTTCGAGAAGCGCTACCTTTGGGTGGTAGTGATGTCGCTATCATCCGGCAAAATGACCTCAAATTTCCAGGGATGATCCATCTGCAGGTTTTGGGGAAAGGTGGAATCGAGCGCGCTTATGCCGAAATCAATCTCAGAACGGAAGGCGCCCGCTCCAAGGTAGAATCGGTATTCAAATGGGGAAATCGGCTCAATTTGTTGTTGGCCCATTATTATCCTGCACAACGCAGCACTGCCTACGAGTTGGTTCAACTGACTTTGGATAGCCTCAAAACCACCTTGGTGAGACCCCTGGGCAAAGTGCGCACCCCACCTATTTCCGTTTATGCATTTTGTGGCTTCAGTATATCGCCAGACAGCACCAAAATGATGTTTTTCAATTGGCCCATTGGCCCTCCGCAGGATTCGGTGAACCTATTGGTGCAGGTTTTTGATCAAAAAATGGAACCCCTCTGGGCCCGTAAATACACTCTGGGCTACGCCAACCGCAACTTTCTGGTGTACGGCTGCTTGATGCGCAACGATGGTAGCGCCTTTATTTTTGGCGAAAATTATTCAGACAAGTATACTGCGAACACTCAGGTACAGGAAAAAAACATCGAACGGATCATTTTATTGATGTCGGGCAAATCCTCTCGGGTTGATCTGATTCAATTGGAATTGGGGGAGTACAGTCTGGCCAATCTGGCCTATTCCATGAATCAACAGGGTGATATGGTGGCGAGTGGTTTTTTTCGCAAAACTGAAACCTCGGAGTACAGAGGATTATTTACGATCAAAATTGCCGCCGCATCCAATCAGACCATTCAGCGCCTGAACATGATCGATAAAAAGACTTTTACAACCGCACTGAACATTGGTTCGGAAGATAAGTTTTTGAGTCGCGGCCAAATTGACCGCACCCTCTTTGGCTATGAACTGGGCAAATTGCACGCCGATGCAGACGGAAGCTACGCGCTGGTTGCAGGTCGGCGAGACAATACGCTGGTGCTGGATATTCGCCCCGATATGGTACTGCAACGGATCCGGGTGTTGCCGACTCCTTTTTCCTTTTCACGGCCTCAGCCTGGAGACCTTGTGCAAGGGTTTCTCGCAGGGTTTTACTTCCGTCAGGGGGATAAGTATTTTTTCATTTTTGTAGACCCCAACAATGGCACAACCGACGACCGAGGCAAAAAAATCCGCACCGATACTCCTGGCCGCGCCTTTCTGGTAGAGATGAAAGAAATTGGACGCCTCGAAATGCGGCCACTTCAATCCAAATTCAACTTGCGCCCCAATGCTACTCTGGAGCCCCAACACTGTCGGCAAATCAATGACGAGGAGTTGTTTTTAATGGGCACTGAACCAAACAAGGACGGCGGCTTGTCGTTGGTGTATGTTGTAGAGCAAATTGCCGGGTTGGTAAGGCAACAGTAGCCCTACCACTGCCTTGACTGATACGGATACCGAATATGGTACTGCTCCTTCACCATTTTCAACACCTTCTCCCGCAACTCATCCACACCTTCTTTGCTCATGGCCGAGATCAGTACATTGTCGTGGGCAAAAAGGTGCTTGAGGTTGCCGCGAATGCCTATTTCAATTTCCTCCTTGGCGTCTTCCTCCAAAAACGGATCGTAGTGCAACTCGCGGTAACGGTCAATTTTGTTGAATACAAACAAAGTCGGTTTTTGCAGGGCTTTCAATTCTTCCAAGGTATTGTTGACGGTGCGGATTTGATCTTCGTGTTGAGGGTGCGAGATGTCTACCACGTGCAGTAAGATGTCACTTTCGAGTACTTCATCGAGGGTAGATTTAAAACTTTCGATGAGGTGGTGGGGCAATTTGCGGATGAACCCAACCGTGTCAGAGAGCAGAAAGGGCACACCCTCCCAGGCCACTTTGCGCACAGTCGTATCCAGTGTCGCAAACAATTTATTTTCAGCAAAAACGTCCGATTTGCTCAGGAGGTTCATCAGCGTTGACTTGCCTACGTTGGTGTAGCCCACCAGTGATACCCGGATCAATTCCCCCCGATTCTTGCGCTGGGTAGTGGCCTGTCGGTCGATCACCTTGAGCTTTTCCTTCAGGAGTGCGATTTTGTCGCGAATGATCCGGCGATCCGTTTCAATTTCCTTTTCCCCGGGGCCACGCATCCCGATACCCCCGCGCTGGCGTTCCAAGTGCGTCCAGAGGCCACGCAGGCGCGGCAGCAGGTATTGCATTTGGGCCAGTTCCACCTGGGTTTTGGCTTGCGCGGTTTGGGCGCGGGTTGCAAAAATGTCCAGGATGAGGCTACTGCGGTCGATGATTTTGACTTTCAGCGCTTCTTCCAGTGCATTGGTTTGTTTGCCCGTGAGGTCATCGTCAAAAATGACCATTGAAATTTCTTCGTGCCGCTCGATGTAGTCGGCAATTTCTTCCAGTTTCCCTTTACCGATGTAGGTACGGGAATCGGGAGCGGCCAGTTTTTGGGTGTAACGTTTTAGCGTTACTGCTCCGGCTGTAAGGGCCAGAAACTCCAGTTCATCCAGGTATTCTTCAACTAGTTCTTCGGTCTGCGATTTGTGGATAACCCCCACCAACAGGGCGAATTCCGCCTCTTGTTTGATGCCTTTTTTCCGCTGTTCTCCGATGTTCCACTCGTTTGCCATATGTTTATTTTCAGTAACTATAAAGCCCGCTCACATTTTGAGCAAAAAAGGTCAATTTTTTGCTCAAAACCGCTGGGCTGTATAGTTACTATTTTCGTTCTAACCAAGTTGTGGGATTGAGTTTTTGTTTGTCCCGCCATAGTTCAAAGTGCATTTCGGGCTTTTCAGTTCCCACTTGCCCAATTTCTTGTCCACTAGTAACAGAATCTCCTCTCTTGATGCTCACTGAAGCAAGATTGGAATACACGGTATAATAAGTGCCGTGTTGCAAAATCACGGTGTATTGATAGCCATTGATGAACTGAGCACCAACGACCTTGCCTTCAAAAACGGCCCGCACTTTGCCTGCGGCAACTGTTCCGATGTCGAGCCCGCTATTGGATACCTTTACATCTTTGTATTTAGGGTGCTGAAAAGTACCAAAACCTTGCACAATGCGCCCTTGATCGACAGGCCAGCCAAGTCGGCCCCGTCGGGCACCAAAGGAGCCAGTGGCCACTACATCCTCGGCCGGAGGAGTATTGGTCGGTGCTGGTGGGGTATTGACGCTGGCTTTGCTCGCATTGCGATCCGTTTTGGTAGAAGGCAACGCGGTAACTGGTGCAGGACTATTGGCATTGGCCAGGGTTTCGGCACTGCGGGCTTTTTTGCGCTGGGCCAACATTTCTTGCTGGATCACATTTTCAATGACCCGATTGACTTTGTTGTGGTTTTTTTGCCGATCGGTCAATTCCTTAAGCAACACTTTTTCATCGGCCTTCAAACTTTTGAGGGCTTTGTCTTTGTCCTGCAATTCAACACTGAGGCTTTGTTTTTGTTGCTCTACACCACCCAGCAGTTTTTCTTTTTCCCGAATCCGGCGTTCTAGTTGAATTGTTTTGGCCTGTAAGGTTTTTTGGGTTTCGGCAATCATTTTGGCCTGGCGTTTGCGGTAGCGCTGGTATTGCCGGATGTATTGCCAGCGGCGAATGGCGGCATTGAGGTTGTCAGCTGACAACAAAAAGACCAGGTAACTCTGATTGAGTTTGTTGCGGAGGGCCAGGCGCAGGGTTTGGGTATATTCCTGTTTCAGGCGGCTCACATCGTCTTGAAGGGCCACCAAAACGTCATTGGTACGCAGGATACTTTCCTCATTAAAAGCAATTTCCTGGTGGAGGGTATTGATGAGCTGTTCGCGCTTTTTGACCTGAGATTGCAAGGTAAGGAATACTTGCAGGGCAGCATTTTTGTCTTTGCGGGTGGCCGACAAACGGGTATTGGTCTGATCAATTTCTTCGATCAACTTGCGGCGTTTGTCCTCCAGGTCTTTCCTGCTTTGGGCAAAGGCTGGCTGCATCCACCAGGACAAACCCAGTAGCAGCAACAGCACCCGACCAATGATTCGCTTATTTGATCCTTTTGAAGCGCTGTGGAACATCAAATGGCATCGATATAGGGACATTGAGTTCTACCTGTGTGAATTGAATGTTTACTTCAACTTTTCCTGTTTCGCGGCTGTCCACCACGAATTTACGAAGGTACGAAAAATCTTGTTTGTCGTTAGCCGCTTTGTATTCTTCCAAATCCAAATTTAGGCTACGCGAAGCGCCAGGCTCCAAATATTGCAAATTGCGCAGGCGTAAGGCCGTTTTTTCGATCGACATTTTTACCTCTTTACCCGAACCGGAATCGCTCAACACATAATTGTCGCCCTCGGAAGTACTGCTGAACTTGCGCGACAGGAAAAAGGGATTGCCCAGTAAAACTTGCTGAATCAGCAACAAATTGGCCGGTAACTGGTATTCCTTACTCAGGTGATCGAGGCCGTATACGGCATATTCGTTGTTGATGCGATCGAGGATGTGTACCGAATCTTTGGTGATCAGGGCACGACCCACTTCAAAACCCAGTTTGCTGAGGGTAACCCATACCGAACTGTCCTTTTGCATTTTGATGCGGGCCGTGGCGGAAGCAGACATATCCGGGCTGCGAAAATCAATCTTGGCTCGGGCATCAAAGGTTTTGGCTTTGATCTGATTGGTTTCGATGCGGCGTACCAACAATTCAGTGGAGCTTAGGTCAGTAGTGCCCAATTTTTTGGAGGTGCCGCAAGCAAAGTTAAGGCCAGCCAGCAGCACTAGTAAAACCAATTGAGGATAACTCATTTGGTTTTTCATCCCCCTCAAATCCCATCCAAATAAAATAGAACCCTTATTCATGCAATTGTTTTTCATTGAATTTTTTCTTCAAAGACGGAGAAGTACTGCCTTTTGTTACGGCTAAACCCCATTGCTGTACGGCTGCGGCGGTGTCCCCACTTTTAAAGAGCACATCGCCGTATTGTTCGAGGTAAAGCGGATTGGAACTGGGCAATAAGGATTCTATCTTGCTTTTTGCTTCGCTGTTGTTGCCACTGCGGAATTGAGCGCGAGCAAGCGCAAACGTGGCGAGGCGCGACTGCGGCTCGGTTTGTAGTGCTTTTTGAGCCAATTGTAGGGCCTGGGCAGCGCCATTCGTACGCTGGGCAAAGCTTAAGGATTGCCAGGCCAGTACCGTAGCGGCATTGGCATTGATCTTGAGGGCTTCGGCAAAATTTTGATCGGCCCCCGCGATGTTGTTTTCCTGGGTTTG
>JAIXOO010000302.1 GCA_027486765.1 Saprospiraceae bacterium | reverse complement strand
AAGTCGAAGGATTTGGCGGTACCCCGGGGGTCAAGTCCCGGTTTTTCCAATTCCTTCATGATGTCTTGCAGGGTGGGCAACCCCACTTTATCGTTTACGTAACGTTTGAGTTCTACCTTGCGGCGCAACTGGGCATCGCTGATCAGGTCTTTCACCTTGCAGTTCAAGTCCTTGGCCATTTGTTCCACGATGTGGTAGGTTTCCGGGTGTACTGCCGTATTGTCCAGGGGGTTTTTAGCGCCCCGAATGCGCAAGAAGCCCGCGCATTGTTCAAAGGCTTTGTCACCCAAACGGGCTACTTTTTTGATCTCGTTGCGGGAGGTGAAGGCTCCATTTTGGGCCCGATATTCCACGATGTTTTTGGCGATCACTGGCCCAAGGCCGGAGATGTAAGTCAGGAGATGTTTGCTGGCCGTATTGAGGTTTACCCCCACACTGTTCACACAACTTTCCACCACCAGGTCCAGGCTATCTTTGAGCATGGTTTGATTGACATCGTGCTGGTACTGCCCTACCCCGATGGATTTGGGGTCAATTTTCACCAGTTCAGCCAGAGGGTCCATCAAGCGACGGCCAATCGACACCGCGCCACGCACGGTTACATCGTAATCGGGGAACTCTTCCCTGGCCACATCCGAAGCCGAATAGATGGAGGCACCCGCTTCATTGACCATAAACACCTCTACCTCGTGATTGAAGTTTATGCCTCGGCAGAGACTCAGCGTTTCCCGCCCAGCCGTTCCGTTGCCTACGGCGATGGCATCGATGCCGTGTTTGTCAACCAAAAAAGCGATGGTTTTTTTCGCACCCGCTTCGTCAGATTGGGGCGGGTGGGGGTAAATGGCGAGGTTTTCGACCAGATTGCCATTGTCGTCCAGTACCACCAGTTTGCAACCCGTGCGGAAGCCTGGGTCGAGACCCATCACCCGTTTTTGCCCCAGGGGCGCGGCCAGCAACAACTGCCGCAGGTTTTGGGTGAACACGTCGATGGCTTCTTTGTCGGCTTTTTCTTTGGAGATGTTGCGGAATTCGGTTTCTATTGACGGTGCCAACAAACGCTCGTAACTGTCGTGAATGGCGGTTTTCACCTCTCTACTCGCCGCGCCTGCGCCTTTGACAAAACGTTTTTCCAATTGGTATTTGGTGTCCTCTTCGTCAGCGGGCACGATCAGCACCCGCAAAAAACCTTCCTCTTCGCCCCGGCGCATGGCCAGCAGTCGGTGGGAAGGGCATTTGTTGAGTGCCTCCGAAAAGTCGAAATAGTCTTTGTATTTGTCGCCTTCTTTTTCCTTGCCGCGGGCTACTTTGGATTGCACAATGGCGGTTTTGGAAAAAATGCGGCGCATCGAATTCCGGGCGTCCTCACTTTCGTTGACCATCTCGGCGATGATGTCGCGGGCACCAGCCAGGGCTTCGGCTGCGTTGGGCACCTCATCCGTGATGTATTTGCCCGCCAGGATTTCGGGGTCGTCGGAGTCGCGTTGCTCAAGGATGCGTAGGGCCAGGGGCTCCAGACCTTTTTCGCGGGCTACCGAGGCGCGGGTTTTCTTTTTGCGTTTGTAAGGCAGGTAAATGTCTTCCAAAACGGTGGGGTCGTAGCAGTTTTCGATGCGCTGGCGCAGTTCATCGGTGAGTTTGCCTTGCTCGGCAATGGAACCGAGTACACTTTCCTTGCGTTTTTCCAGTTCCTCGAATTTTTTGTGCTCGCGCTGGATGTCGGCGATTTGTACTTCATCCAACTCGCCCGTGACCTCTTTGCGGTAACGGGAAATAAAGGGAATGGTAGAACCCTCGTCCAACAGCTGGATGGTGTTTTTGACTCGTCCAAAGGAGATGCCCGTGGCTTGGGCGATTAATTCGAGGTGTTTGGTAGTACTCATCGATTTTTGGTGATTTGTTTCTCCGGGAGAACCCGGGGGGAACAAAAGTAAAAAAGCTGGGGAAATCAAACAAAAGTATTTTGATATTTTTCGTTTGATATTTTTTTTGTAAACTTGAAAAATGCAATTCTATCTAGTGGGTCAACCCTACCTCAACTCAATTAAATTTTAATTCATTCCCAATCACAATTTCCCCCCAAAAAACCCCATTCCTACCCTAATTTCCCTTAACTTGGAAAAAAACAACTCATGTCAACCAAAAACAAAAAACAGTTTGGCGTATGGATGGATTCCCATCATGCGATCATTGTAGGCAAGGAAAATAATGAGGATGAGGCTTTTGTTGCACTGGGAACGGTGGACAATCCTGGTTCAAGCAGTAATTCCAGCGAAAATGCAGCCAACAACCAAGAAATTGGTTTGACCCATAAGTTCTTCAAGGGGATTGCAGCGATCATGCCCAATGTCGATGAGGTGCACGTGACTGGGACCGGGCAGATTCAGGAACAATTCATTCATTTCCTGGCCGACACGCCACAGTACAAAAATGCCGTGTCTACGACCAGCACATCGAATAAAATGCCGGAGGAGCAGTTGATTGCGTTTATTTCCGAGCATTTTAATTGATCCAACGAATGGGGTTAAAAGTACCCAAAGCGTGTAGTTGCCAACACTCCCCTCCTTGTTGCAACTCCCTTTAGGCTCAATTCCGCACCATATTCTGTACCCACACTCCTTTTTCCGTTTCCACCCGTACAAAATACATCCCCACGGGCATGCTGCTCAAATCCACAGTGGCCTCCCGCTGGTTCAACACCTGAACTGGAGCATTCATCAGCGCCCCATTCACACTGTTCACGATCACCCGGCGAATGTTCCCCGCGCGTTCCTCCAGCACCAAACGGGTAATGCCCGAACTTGGATTCGGATACAGCGCAAAACCACCCTTCTCCACCTCAGTCGTTCCAACCGTCACCCCGCTCGTACGCGCCACCAGCCAGAGCTTCGGGTCAAACTGCGCCTGGGTAACGTTAAAACCAGGATATACCGTAAACTCTTGCCCGTTGAAGATATTTTCCAAACGCGCTTCGTAGGTTTTGCCTCCAGCTCCGGTCAGTACAATCGGCACGGGCATTTCAAAAAAGGAAACTGAGTTGTGTGAAGTCGTCTGGTTCAGGCGAATGATCACTTTTTGATCCCCTTCCTGGCGAACGTTGACTTGATAAATTGGGTAGCCCTGGCCGTAGTACCAGTCTTTAAAAAACTCGGTCAAGTCCTGCTTGCCAGCCGCTTCCAGGTGAGCTTTAAATTGGGGCGTTTTGGCGAAGCCATAGGCATGCTCAGGGGCATTGAGGTAATTGCGCACCCCTTGAAAAAAGGCTTGGTCACCCAATTTCCAGCGCAACATGTGCAGTACCATTGCCCCTTTGTTGTAGGACAAGCGACTGCTGAAAATGCGGTTGACGCTGGTGGTATCGGTCACAAAAACACTGCCGCCAGCCTGGCTGATGGCACTATTGATCCGGCCACTTTTAAAACTTTGCCAGTATTGCGGTTGCCGAAATTCGTAGGCCAGGCCGGAGAGGTAAGTCGCAAAACCCTCGTTGAGCCAGATGTCCTCCCAGGAACCACAAGTCGTATGGTCGCCAAACCATTGGTGCGCCAGCTCGTGGGCCAACAATTCATACCCATAGTTGACTATGAAAGTCATGGTTTGGTGCTCCATGCCCCCGCCCCAACTGAACTGGGCGTGACCGTATTTTTCCTTGCGAAAAGGATAATCTACAAAAAGGGAATCGAAAAGCTCTATCACCGGAATTAGGGCAGCGGTACCTGCTTGCGCCGAGGTTTTGCTTTCGGGGTAAACGTAATTTTCGATTGGCATTCGTCCCCTTTTCAGCTCAGCATATTCGGTGTAACGTTCGTAGTTGGTCACTGCAAAAGCCACCAAATAATTGGCGATGGGGTAACGGTGTTTCCAGCGGTAGGTCTTGTCGCTGCCTTTTTCAATTTCAGCTACCAGCAAACCGTTGCTGGCTGCTTTATAGGCCTTGGGGCAAGATACCCACATATCGAGGGAGTCAATTTTATCGGTCAGGGTTTGTTTGCAGGGCCACCAGTCGCGGGCGCCGTAGGGTTCGGAAAGGGTCCAGATGACGGGAACTCCGCTATGGGTGGTTTGTTCAAAAGAGCCAAAACCGTTGTTGTCGGGTTCGCCTTGCCAAAAGATGGTCAAAGAATCCAGGACGGCTTTGTTTAAAGCCTGAGGCAGGTTGATGCGCAAGATCAGATTGGCATGGGTGTAAGTGACTTTTTTGCCTTTGTACAACACGGAATCTACCCGCAGCGGCTCATTGAGGTCGAAGTGGATGGCCGAAAAATTGGCGGCCAGGGTTTGGAAATAGGTGGTAATTTTACCTTTGATGTAGCGCCGATTGGGGTCAATGGCCAACTCCAGGCGGTGGTATTTCACATCGTAATCTTCGGAGGGTGCTACTTCCGGACTCAACAAACTGGCGGTGTAGCCTTTGGCTTCCGCCTCAGCAATGGTATTGATGTCGGTGGGGTTGAAACTGAGCGTTTGGGCGTTGGAGCTGAGCGCAGCAAGGAAGGCAAGCAAAAGTACGAAGTAAATTCTCATTGTCATTTAGTTATTTCCACATTAGACACAAAGGTATTGGATTCCTCCTGCTCAGTGGCAGAATAGTTTGGTAAGCTGGCCTACAATTGAGGACATTATTTATTAGACTTGAGGTAAATTGATCATCAGAAAATTAAACAAACTTAGGATCAACGCCCAGCGGCAGAGCCGCCAAAACGTCTGTAGTATTAAGACCAAGCAAGGGTTTTAAGGTGCAGAGCACCGGAACAAAAAGCAAATGTTGCGGTACTACGTACCTTAAAATTTATCTTCGTTCCTTGAGCTACAGACGTTTTGGCGGCTCTGCCGCTAGTCGTTATGCCTAAGATCAGATTATTCCTTGACAATCAACTCACCTCAAATCTATTGCTTTATACGCCCTTCTTTTCGATTAGCCGCTCCAGGTGTTTTTGCACCATGCGAATTTCGAGGTAAGAAAAATCATCCCCTAGGGCCGCTTTTACTTCGCCTAAGAGCCCTGTTTCACTTTGCTGAAATTGAGCAACGATGGTTTGCATTTTTCGTTCCTCCACAAAATCCAGCACATCCAAATGCCCGGTGCCTACAAAATGGGCAAGGTGCCCCTCAATGGTAGTGGGCGCAAATCCGCGCTCGGCGGCGATTTCTTCGATGGTTTTTCCCGCTTTGTACAAATCGTAACTCAGCGTTTTGGTATCCGTTTTAGGCGGTTTGGGAGCTTCTTCCAAGTCTGGGAGAAACATTTGTATCTCCTGCAAGCCATTTTTGTCTACATACGCTTTCACCACATTCAAAATATCCGTGCCAAACTGTTTGATTTTGGCGGGGCCCATACCCTTCACTTTTTTGAGCGCGGCAGTGCTGGTCGGCAACATTTCCACCAGTTGCACCAGCGTTTTTTGAGGCAAAATCATGTAGCCTTCGGTGTCGTGGTTGGCGGCCAGGTCTTCGCGCCATTTGTGCAGGGCGAAGTACAAATCTGGGTGAGAGGTTTGTTGAGCGACCGTCTTTTTATTGACCTTGGGCTTGGCCGGTGCGCGCAGGTAGTCAATTTCGGCGTTGGCCTTGGTTTGGAGGTATTGCTGGGCGACAAAACCCGATTTAGCCTGTACAAAGCAAGCTTTTTTGATAAATAGTTCTTTTTCCAGAAATTGCAGGGCTTCCAGGGCCAGTTTTTCGATGGCCTTGTTGTCGGTCGCCATCGGGATTTCTTTCAGCAGAGGCATCAGCAGTTCCAGTTTTTCTTCAAAATAGCCACAAGCTTTTTGGATGCGCTGCTGTAAATCGGCGTTTTCTTCCGGGAGAATGGCCTGCTGGAAGTAACCTTCAATTTGGGGTTTAAACTTGTCGCCGATTACCACAATTTCATTGCGGCACTGCTGTTCAATGAGCAATACCTGGGCCACGGCTTCGGAAGACACGGTATTTTCATGGGTCAAAAAGGTGCGCTTGGCGTTTTCCAATTGCCGTTTTACCACCCGAAAATCGAACAATTCATGGATCAAACCTTGCTGGTATTCGATTTTGGATTGGGTCAAATGGCTCTCATCCGGGGCGTTTTTGTCGGCCTCTTCGGTGTAGTTTTTGACTACTGTATCGGTCCGCACGCTGGATTGGGCGATTTTGGAATAGAGTACAATGCCTTCAAAACTCTTGCAGCGACTCAGCGCCACGTACACCTGCCCATGCGCAAAGGCAGATTGCGCATCGATGATCGCGCGTTCGAAGGTCAAACCCTGGCTTTTGTGGATGGTGATGGCCCAGGCCAGTTTTAGCGGGTATTGTTTGAAGGTGCCGAGGATTTCTTCCTTGACTTCTTTCGTTTCTTCGTCCAGGGTGTATTTGACATTGTTCCACTCGTCGGGTTTGACGTCGATTTCTTCCGTGTCACCAGGGCATTTCACATAAATCACGTCGTTGACGATGCGGTCTATTTTACCAATCTTGCCATTGTAATAGCGCTTTTCCTGGGAGACGTCGTTTTTGACAAACATCACCTGGGCATTGATTTTGATTTCCAGGACTTCGTCAGTGGGATAGGCAAAGTTTGGAAATTCGCCCGTGATGGTCGCCTTGTAGCGCACCACCGAACCCGGGATGAACTCCAACTTGGAAGCATTGATGTCGCGGGCGGCCTGGTTGTGCGAGGTCAGGGTAATGTAGGCTTCTTCTTCTTTGGGTTGAAAATTGGCGATGTAGCGGCTATTCAGTTGGGTGAGTACTTCCTGGTCAATTTTGTTGTCGCGCACCTTGTTCAGCAGCGCGATGAAATGCTCGTCCGACTGGCGGTAGATGTGTTTGAGTTCGATCTGTACCGTATCCGTTTGTTGCAAGGCTTGGCTACCAAAGAAGTAAGCGGTTTTGTAATGTTCACGCAGGAGGCTCCATTCTTCGTCTTTGACTACAGGCGGCAACTGGTGCAAATCGCCAATCATCAACAATTGTACCCCGCCAAAAGGCCGTGAACGATCCCGATGGCGGCGCAACACCTCATCTATGCCATCCAGAACATCGGCACGCACCATGCTGATCTCGTCGATGACCAGCAGATCGAGACTTTTGATCAAATTGATTTTTTCGCGGTTAAACCGGCGCATGCGCGAAGGATCCTCGATTTGTCCAGGCAAATAAGGCCCAAAGGGCAACTGAAAAAAGGAGTGAATGGTCATCCCTCCCGCATTGATGGCGGCGACCCCGGTGGAGGCGACCACGACCATCCGTTTGATCGATTCCAGGCGGAGTTGGCGTAAAAAAGTCGTTTTTCCTGTACCAGCTTTGCCGGTCAGAAACACATTTTTGCGGGTGTTGCGCACATAATCGAAGGCCAGTTCCAATTGTGGATTGCGCTGCAGATCCATTGAGTTTTCGTTTTGTGTGGATAAACTAAACAATACGCAAGTGCCAAACCAGGGATATGGTTTGTACACAAAACGAAAGGCAAGATGCAAAGAATAGTTTTAAACTAAAAGGCAAAACAAAAATATGGATTTAGTTTTAGATAAACAAGAATTGATGGAAAAAATAGTTTGGGGAGGTTGAGAAAGTTGAGGAAGGTTGAGGCTACCGCAGCGACTTAGACGTGACCTTGCTCAAGTCGCTGCGGTAGCCTCAACCTTCCTCAACTTTCCTCAACCTTCTCAACTAAAATTACAGATTCCCCCTCCGCTCCTGTTCCCGCTCAATGGCTTCAAAAAGTGCTTTAAAATTTCCTTTGCCAAAAGAGACCGCTCCCTTGCGCTGGATGATTTCAAAGAACAAAGTTGGCCGATCTTCCACCGGTTTGGTGAAGATTTGCAGGAGGTAGCCTTCCTCGTCGCGATCTACCAGGATGTTCAGATCTTTGAGGGGTTGCAGGTCTTCGTCAATTTTGCCCACCCGTTCCAACAAGTCATCGTAATAACTAGCCGGTACTTCCAGGAATTCCACGCCCCGGCTGCGCAATTCACCTACTGTTTGGATGATGTCGTGGGTGGCTACGGCGATGTGTTGGACGCCGGGGCCGCCATAAAAGTCGAGGTATTCATCCACCTGCGATTTTTTGCGGCCAGCGGCTGGTTCATTGATGGGGAATTTGATGTAGCCGTTGCCGTTGGAAACCACTTTGGACATCAAGGCGGAGTATTCGGTAGAGATGTCCTTGTCGTCGAAGGTGAGCAACAGTTTGAAGCCCATTACTTCTTCATAAAATTTAACCCACTGGTTCATTTGCCCCAACTCCACGTTGCCGACGCAGTGATCCACGTATTGCAAGCCCACGCTGCCTCGGAATGCTGCACTTTTGCGGGCTACAAAACCAGGCAGGAATACGCCACGGTAGTTCTTTCGTTCTACAAAGGTGTGGATGGTGTCGCCGTAGGTTTTGATGGAAGCAACAACAACTTCGCCGTTATCATCTCGCAAAACTTTGGGTTCGGCAGCGGATTCTGCTCCCCGACGCAGCGTCTCTGCGTACGCAAGGCGGGCATCTTCCACCCACAAGGCCATCACCTTGACCCCATCACCGTGGCGGCGCACGTGCTCCGAGATTTCGGAAGAAGGCACCAAAGAAGTAGTGAGCACCAGGCGGATTTTGCCTTGTTGCAACACGTAGGAGGCGCGATCCTTCACACCCGTTTCTGGCCCGGCGTAGCCGATCATTTCAAAACCAAAAGCGTGTTCATAAAAATGGGCAGATTGTTTGGCATTCCCGACGTAAAATTCAATGTGGTCGGTGCCGAGTAGCGGCAGGAAATCAGTGGGGGTATTCAGGGCGGTTTGGGGATTTTCGAGAATGAGTGGCATGTGAATTTGGTTTTATTTGGTTTGGTTGAGGGAGGTTGAGAGGGTTTAGGGAGGTTTAGGCTCCGCGAGCGACTTAGACACATCCCTGTCCGAGTCGCTCGCGGAGCCTAAACCTTCTCAACCTCACTCAACTTTCTCAACTTCATCCCACAAAGTTTCTCCAAAAGCCTCACCCAAACCAATACAATTTTCTAATTTTGTCATAAGCAAAACTTATACTGAATCATGGAACTACGTCAATTGCGCTATTTTGTGGCCGTGGCCGAGGAACTGCATTTCAGTAAAGCGGCTCAACGGCTGTATGTTTCTCAACCTGCGCTGAGTCAACAAATTGCCTTATTGGAAAATGAGATTGGGGTGGAACTTTTTATCCGCGCCAGCCGCCAGCACCTGCGCAAGGTAGAACTCAGTGAGGCAGGGCAACATTTTTTTCTGGCTGCGCAAAAGATCCTGCAACTCAGCCAACAAGCAATCGAACAAGCCCGCGAAATTGGTTTGCACCAACAAGTATTGCATGTGGGAGTATACAAAACCGCCTTGCGCGAACGCATCGTGGAATTGCTGCAGGTGCTCAATCGGGATTTCCCCAATGTGGAGGTCAAACTGGTGGAATTCCCCACGCCTCAGAGTGTACAGGAAGCTGTGTTGGCTGAAAAAATCGATCTGGGCCTGACGCTACTCCCCCTGCATTACGCAGAACTCAACGCCAAGGTCATCAATAAAGGCAGCCTGCGGGTCATCCTTTCGCAACAACATCCCCGGGCGCTGGAAGCCTCGCTCAGTCTGGCATCTCTGCGGGATGAGCGCTGGGTGGAAATCACTCGCAACTTGCATCCGGTGTACGATGAAATTGAGCAAATGTGCCAGTTGGCGGGGTTTAGCCGCATGGGCAAAATCGTGCAGGAGGTGTCTTCACTAGAACTGTTGATCAGTTTAGTGGAAGTAGGCCGGGGCATTGCCTTCATTTCTTCGGCTTATGACCTGAGTAGGGAACCGAATATTGTGGTGAAGGAACTGGTGCATACGGACGATAGCCCCTTTGTTTCGGTTGCGATTGATAGTGCGCTGGTGTATTTGGGGAAGAATGGATCACCGCTGGTGCGGGCGGTGGTGGGGGGAATCGGGGAAGGGATGCAGGTGTGAGGGCGACGTTATGCTATCTGCGCTCACTTTTGAACCCGAAAGGGCTGCACCCTTCCTTGAGAGATGACGCCCTTGCAGGGCTAGGTTGTGCGTTCACTTTTGAACCCGAAAGGGCTGTACCCTTCCTTGAGGGATGACGCCCTTGCAGGGCTAGGTTGTGCGTTCACGTTTGAACCCGAAAGGGCTGTACCCTTCCTTGAGGGATGACGCCCTTGCAGGGCTAGGTTGTGCGTTCACGTTTGAACATGAATTGAGCAATTAGTATTCAACTGACGAGTATATTTTTAAGCCTATGAAATTAAAGTCATTCATCCAAAAAATTCACCCATTACCGCCCCAACTTCTGGAGGAGCTAGCGGCCTGTTTTCAGTTTTACGAGTTCCCAAAAAATTACTACCTGCTGAAACAAGGCCGTACTTGCCATCAGCTTTGGTTTTTGGTCAAGGGGGCAGTGCGTTACTTTTATACCGACGAGGAGGGAAAAGAAGTCAATGTTTGGTTCTCTTTTGAACCAGATATCATTGCCGAGACCCCCGGCTTGATCCAACAAACTCCTGCATTGGAAAGCATTCAACTCCTGGAGGATTCCAGCGTATACGCCATCGATTACGCGGTATTGCAGCACTTGTTGCAGCAGCACCATGCCGTGGCTTTGTGGTACATCAAGCTTTTTGAAACCCACTACGTCCCCCAAATGGAAGATCGGGTCGGCGACTTGCAGTTTTTGAATGCCCGGCAACGTTATGAAAAGCTGCTCGCACAATTTCCCAGCATCACCAATCGCGTTAGTCTTGGGCATATCGCCTCTTACCTCAATATTTCGCAGGAGACTTTGAGCAGGATTCGGTCAGGTAAACAATGAGCATGGTTCATTTTTTTGATCTAGATCAAATTGCTTTTTGACATAGCTCAAAGACATTCAAGCAACAAGTCCAGAACTTTGCAGGGTCAATCATTCACAACGTTTAACCCGACCACCTATGCATTTTCAGGATCTAATTGGACATTTCTTTGGAGCATTTTTAGAGCAGGCCCTATTTTACCTCCTATTCAGTGTGCCGCTCTTCCTCATTTTTTGGGTGATCTGGAAAAAGAAATTTCAGCGCATCCGGATTCAAAACCAGCCCCAGGCGACTACCCATCATTTCAAGCATGATTTATGGCACTCTGGCAGTACCCTACTTGTCTTTGCGGGGATGGACATCGCGCTCTTGTATTTGCAATCGCAAGGTTACACTCGTTTGTATTCCCAGCCCGATCAATACGGCTGGTGGTGGTTACCGCTGAGCTTTGCCTTGCTGCTTTTCCTCAATGACACCTTCTTTTACTGGTCACACCGCGCCATGCACCACCCTAAACTGTATCCTTTCTTTCACCGGGTACACCACGAAAGCACCGACCCTTCGCCCCTCACTTCTTTTTCTTTTCATCCATCTGAGGCGCTGGTGGAAAATGCGATGGGCTTTTTGTTGCCCTTTATATTCCCTCTCCACATCGGAGTAATCATTGCCTGGCAACTGTATGACATGCTCAACAATGTGGTTGGGCATTTGGGCTACGAGGTGTATCCTAAAGGGTGGACCAAAATCCCCATCTTAAAATACAAAACGCCCTCCACCCATCACAACATGCACCACCAGTTCTTTGATGGCAACTATGCCCTGTACTTTACCTGGTGGGACAAATGGATGGGCACTGAATTCAAAGATTACGAAACGCGTTACGAAGCAATTTTTAATCGACAACCAACGCAGGAACAAACTTCAGTGCTGGATGCTAAAAACGCTCAAGGCAGTGCTACAAAGGCAAAAGTTACCGCCCAAATCGACAAGACCGTCTACCATTTTGAAGTAGGTGATGCTGAAACCATCTTACAAGCGGCATTGACCCAGCAGATCCCTTTGCCTCATTCCTGCAAACGAGGTCTTTGTGGCGCTTGCAAACTGCACTGCACCAGTGGTACTGTTCAATTGCAAAAACAGGGTGCGCTGACTGATGCGGAGAGGGACGCGGGTTATATTTTGACCTGTCAGGCTTTGCCGTTGAGTGATGTTGTTTCGATTGAAGGATGAATAGGTGTTTTGCTGCCTGGAGGGCAGCCATCTTGGTAGATTCAAGGTAATCGGGATATTGTTGCGGCTGCCCGGCGGGCAGCTATCTTTGAAAAAATATTGTAGATAGCTGCCCGCCGGGCAGCCAGGAACCATAAACATTCCATTATTTCTACCCAGATAACTGCCCTCCTGGCAGTTCTAATTCAAAACTCACGTTTGGTAAGAATTTACATCCCCGAGTAGGAAAAACATCAAAAATGTGTATTTTGAATACTATTCGCGGAAGGAACGAGTTGATTACTTAAAACTAAATAATCAAAGCTATGCCTCTTGATGATTTTGATGGTTTGCCAACACCTCAACCAACAGGCTTGGTCGTACTTCAAAAAATAGCCCTAGGCTTTGAAATTGTACTCCTTGTCTTAGCGGGCATCGGGATGTTTTTTAAATTGATGTCCTTTCCATATGCAGATGAAGTGATTGTCTTTTCTCTAATAAGTTTGTCAATGATTTACTTGGTTCTACCTATCCTGTTGTTTAACAGTAAAAAGGGTGCTGAACATTTGCTTGCTCATTTTTTTGGCTTATTTCTATGTGTGGCCTTCATTAGTGTGGTGTTTAAAATAATGAACTGGCCATTGGGATATGATGTAGCTTCGACTGGTCTGTATTTTTCAATACCAATTGGGTTAGACCTAGCCTTCTTGACAATCATTTATCTCAAGAAACCAGAAAAACGGAAGTTTTATCTACTCATGGGCTTGCGTTTTGTGCTGGTGTTGATTCTGATTTACTGACTTCCACCATTTAATCTTTGGATTGCATCTGCCTATAAAAGCATTACAAAACCATCCAGCATAAAAATAAAGGACCATGGACAGACGAGACATTTTGCTCCACATGACCACCAACCTACCCATCACCATCCCCCTCTCCAAAGGCAAACTTTTGCTCTCCACCCTTGGCACCTTCGCTTTTGTCGCCATTGGTTTTTGGTTTGTACTGGCGCCACCGAGCAGAACGGGGTCGTCGCTGGAATCAACTTTCCTGATGGTTTTAGGCCTGGTTTCTATCCTATTTTTCGGCGGCATTACCATCCTGGTAATCCGTAAACTTTTCGACTCGCGTCCAGGATTAATCATCAATGAGCAGGGCATAAACGACAACTCGGGCGGGCTTTCCCTAGGTCTAATTTTATGGCAAGATATTGTAGACATTCAGGTACAGCAAATCCAGCGCCAGCGACTAATCCTCATTTTGGTCAAAAACCCTCAGGATTACCTTGATCGGCAAAGCAATGGCTGGAAGCGAAAATTGATGGCAATGAACTACCGGCAGTACGGAACACCGTTAAGCATCAGCAGCAATGGTTTGAAAATTTCGTTTGCCGAATTGTTGGAGATATTGAAGCATCAATTAGAGGTTTTTCAAAAACAAAACAGTTAATCCATCTTACTATGAAACCCAAACAAGCACCCCTCATCCAAGCCACCGAACTCCTCCAACTCGCCAACTCCCCCGACCTGATCCTCATCGACGCCACCAACGGCAAAAATGCCCGGGAAAATTACACCCAAAAACACCTGGCAGGCGCCCTATTTGTTGACCTTGACAGCCAACTGGCCGACATCAAAGCTGATGTATCCGACGGCGGTAGGCACCCATTGCCCACTTTGACACAATTCTCCGAAACCTTGGGCAAACTCGGCATCAGCCCCCAAAGCCACGTGGTGGTGTACGACGACAAAAGTGGTGCCAATGCGGCTGCCCGCTTTTGGTGGATGCTCCTAGCCATTGGACATTCCAAAGTACAAGTCCTCGACGGTGGCATTCAGGCTGCGGAGCGCGCTGGTTTCCCCATGAGTGCAGGCTCAGAGCAGCCCAAAGAATGCCTCCCCTACCCGATCAACACCTGGCAATTGCCCCAAGCCGATATGGCTGAGGTGGAACAGGTCGCTCAGAATCCCGATTACCTGGTTGTTGATGTGCGGGATCACGACCGCTACTTAGGTTTGGTTGAGCCCATTGATTTGATTGCCGGACATATTCCCGGAGCCATCAATATCCCCTTTAGTGAAAACCTGGATGCCAATGGTTTATTTAAATCACCAGCCGAATTAAAAGCCATTTATCAGAAAGCTTTTGGCGAAAGGCCCGCAGATCACTTGATCGTTCATTGTGGCTCGGGAGTGACGGCTTGCCACACTTTGCTGGCAGTAGCCCAGGCAGGTTTGGAGATTCCCAAACTCTATCTAGGCTCCTGGAGTGAGTGGTCGAGGAACAAATGTTAAAGGGTTTGCTTGCACGATTTTTTGTTGTTATCTTATGCAGCAAAAGGTAAAAACGTCCAAAATGAATTGTTTGAGCATAGGGAAATTGCGGGGTAAATATGGCTTTAAAGCCGAGTTTAAAACGTTGGCGGAGGCAGCGAACAAGTTATGAGTAGGCTATTGTTGTGTTTTAGTTTGCTGCTGGGCGCTGTCAAAATCTTTGCCACTGCCCAAATTCCGGATATTTTAATCTACCGTGGAGATACTTTAAGCCTTTATGCCAACCCTTTGGAGTTATTACCTAACGTCGATTCGCTTAGGGATAAAATGTTTGGTCCAAAAGTTGTTGGATCAACTGCATGCTGGCGAGGTTATCAGGCGGAGTGGACTGTTGTAAACCAAGAACTATTTTTAACAGCTATTTACAGCTGTTCTTATAAAAATGATAGGCCAAAAGCCGATTTAAAGCAATTGTTTGGGAAAAAATGTAAAGAGGGGAAAGTAAGAGCAGATTGGGTAACAGCCAAAATGATAGTGCCCAAAGGCAAAAGGCTTTATTATGTTCATATGGGTTATGAATCCCTTTATGAGTTCGAAAATGAATTTCAATTCAAAAAAGGCAAACTACTTCAGGTCACCATTTATGATAACTCTAAATCCAGGCGCTCCATCTATAGCCAAGATAGCGTTTTGAAAAAGTTCATTTATAGCCATATCAACTGGGAAATTCTGCCCAAAGACTCTACTGTGGCCAAATTAATCGTGCAATTTTCTGCTAATGAAAAAGGTGTAATAGATCAAGTAAAAGTAATGTGGGGAAATAGACCTATCTTCGATCAGGAAGCGATCAGAGTAGTCCATGCCATCCCGGAGTGGGATGTATTTTACCGACGGGGAAAACATGAACGAAGCGCTTGGAGTTTGCCGATCCATTTTAGCCCTGAAAATCGCAAAAAATATACTCAATAACTTGGTCACGAGTTGTATCTTGTTCAGCACAAAACCAAGTTCACCATGCGTCTTTCCCTAGCCTTACTCCTTGCAGCTTGCCTGCTCAACAGCTGTCAATCCGAACCTACCCCCACCAAAGGTTCTGCCCAATACAGCGACCTGCTTGCCCTCTTCAAAAACTGGCGAAGCTTTGAAACGCCGCCCCTGCTCAATGAGGCTCCCAATTACACTGCCGCCACTTTTCAAAAACGGCAACCCGAGTTCAAAAAGCTGCAAGCCCAACTCCTGGCCATGGATACCAGCAATTGGACCATCCCCCAACGGGTAGATTGGACCATTCTCTGGGCGGAAATGAATGGCTACGATTTCAACCAACGCGTGCTCCAGCCCTGGGCGCGTGACCCCGCTTTTTACCAATCCATCTACACCGACCGCAGCGATGTGCCGGCCCATGAAGGCCCAACCCACCACCGGGTCACTGATCTTTGGACCTACACTTTCCCTTTGAGTCCAAAAGAAAAAGAGCGTTTGTTGGGCGATTTGTGGGTCATCCCAGCACTGAATGAACAAGCCCAACTCAACCTGACTGGCAACGCCAAAGACCTCTGGATTGCCGGGATTCGCGACATTCGCTCCCAAAGTGACAATTTAAAGGCCATGCTGGATTTGCCTGGGGTAAAAATCGATACTGAACTGGCCAAAACCATTCAAACCTGCATAAGCTCCACTGATCAATTCGCCAGCTGGTTGGAAAAAGAGGCCAAAACCAAAACCGGGCCCTCCGGCATCGGCAAAGAAAACTACACCTGGTACCAGCAAAACGTCCACCTCGTGCCCCTGACTTGGGACGACGAAGTACTGCTCCTCAAACGGGAACTCGCCCGCGCCTGGTCGGCCCTCAAGCTCGAAGAACACGCCAACCGCAAACTCCCCGAACTCGTTGCTGTCGACTCCCCTGAAGCTTACGATGCCCTGGCCAAACGCGCCGCACAAAGCCTGCTCAATTTTCTCAAAAATGACGAGATCATGAGCATGAAGGACTATTTCACCCCGGCCCTGGAAGCCCATTTGGGCAAATTTGTGCCGCAGGAAAAACGCAACTTTTTCTGGATCACCGTGCATTACGACCCGCGCCCGCTGTACTCCCATTTTTACCACTGGTTTGAACTGGCCCTGATGGACCAAGAGCCACATGCCAATGAGATCCGCCGTGCGCCCTTGCTCTACAACATTTTCGACTCCCACAACGAAGGCATCGCCACCGCTGTAGAGGAAATGTTCATGCAAGCGGGCTTGTACAAGGACGATCCCCGGGTGCGCGAGATTGTGCACATCATGCTGGCCCAGCGGGCTGCCCGCGGCCTGGGCTCACTCTACGCCCACGCCAACGAGATGACCATGGCCGAGGCCGGAGGCATCCACATGGAATACACCCCCCGCGGCTGGATGAAAACCGAGCCCGAATTGCGGATTTTTGAACAACACCTCTACCTCCGTCAGCCAGGGTATGGCACCAGTTATCTGACCGGAAAATACTTGATTGAACAGGCCATGATGGATTTTGCCCGTTTGAAAGAGTTGAAAAAAGAACCATTTCAGATCAAAGAGTTTTTGGATCGCTTCAATGCCATGGGGAATATTCCAGTGAGTTTGGGGCATTGGGAGATGACTGGGGTCGAAGCGCCGTTATCAAGCAATTGATGATTTTCTTTTTTGAGTTAAGAGTTCCGAGTACATGACTTACGAGTTTTGAAGTGGGCTACCTCAGCGTCTTTGACACAGCCTTGGTCTAAATTGCTGCGGTAACTCACTTCAAAACTCTAAAATCATGTATTCTTAACTCGTCACTCAAAAAAGCCTTATGCAAAAAAATCATTAGGCATACACCACTTAATCTACCATCAGATCATGAAAAAAACACAAGCAACCCGCCGTCGATTTTTTAAAACCCTCAGCGCCGGAGCCGCTGCTCTGGGGCTGGGATCACCCTTTGCACTGGCCAACAATATCAGTAAAGTGGAGCCAGCTAAAGAGGACGATCAGGTACTGTTCGTTGGTGACAATATTGCCCTGGCCAATACCAGCTATGGCAAAGTGCGCGGTTACATTTTGCGGAACATTTACCATTTCGTTGGCATCCCCTATGGAGCCGACACCTCTGGCGCCAATCGTTTTATGCCGCCCCAAAAACCCAAGCCCTGGACCGACACCTACCCTGCCCTGTGGTGGGGCAATTCGGCACCGCAACAAATGGAAAACCGCTACGCCAACAAATTCGCCTCCTTCCGTGATCAGTGGAACTACGACGATGTCAGCGAAGATTGTTTGCGCATCAACATCTTTACGCCGGGTTACAGCGACGGCAAAAAACGCCCCGTCCTCTTGTGGATGCATGGCGGCGGTTTTTGGAATGGCAATGCCATTGAGCACGAAGGGTACAAAGGAGAAAACCTGGCTCGCCTTGGCGATGTGGTCTTTTGTTCGGTCAATCATCGCCTGGGCCCGCTTGGTTTTACCGACCTTTCCGGAGTAGGTGGTGAAAAATACACCTCCTCCGGCAATGTAGGGATGCTGGATTTGGTGGCCGCACTAGAATGGATACGCGAAAACATTGCCAACTTTGGCGGTGATCCCAACAATGTAACCATCATGGGGCAATCCGGCGGCGGCTCCAAAGTGTGTACCACTACAGCTATGCCTGCTGCAAAAGGTTTATTCAGCAAAGCGGTGGTTTTGAGTGGCGCGAGGGTTGATTTGGGCCTTCCCGATCTTTCCAAAAAACTGGGTGCCTATATCCTGAAGGAAGCCGGATTGGAGAACACCCAAGTGGATCAACTCCAACAAATGCCCTGGCAGAAGTACTACGAAATTGCGGTGCGGGCTGCGGAAAAACTGGCCAAAGATTCAGGAAAAAGTGCGGCCAGTGCCACCCAGATTTTTCAGCCCCGGGTAGATGGCAAACACATCCCCGATCACCCTTATTTGCAAAAGGCCTCGCCCTATGCGGCCAAAGTTCCGATGATGATTTGTTCGGTGACCAACGAAAGTTCCAGCACCTGGACAGATTCCAGCAGGGAGTCCATTACGTTAGATGGTTTGAAAGAACAACTCAAAGGCACTTATGGGGAAAAGGCAGGTTCCATTGTAGATGCCTACGCCAAAACATTTCCCGATAAAAAACCAGCTGCATTGATGTCCATGATCACCAATCACCGCCAAAGATCTATTCTATTGGCGGATTCCAAATCAAAGCAGGAGGCTCCGGTATACCTGGCCTGGTTTGGCTGGCAACCACCGCTGTTCGACAATCGGCTACGGGCCTTCCATTGTCTGGACATTTGCTTCTGGTTTTACAACACTGATACCATGCTATCACATACGGGTGGTGGAGCACGCCCCAGGGCCTTGTCTCAAAAAATGGCCGGGGCACTGTTGCAGTTCATGAAAACAGGTGACCCCAATGGCGGTGGACTGCCCAAATGGGCCAAGTATTCCTCAGACAAGGGCGAAACCATGTTCCTGGATGACACTTGTGCTTTGCAAAATGATCCTGATCGGGAGGCGCGTAAGGCTTTGCCACCTTATGTGATTAGTTGATTTGTAGAGACGCACGGCTGTGCGTCTCATGCAGCGCTAGCGCTGGTACAAGTCTCCAGACTTGTACCAGTATTAACACGTCTCTGACGTGTGTTTATTCAATTTTTTTGCGTTGCTCATGCGTCAGAGACGCGAAAATGTTGGTACAAGTCTGGAGACTTGTACCAGCTAAAGACGCACAGCCGTGCGTCTCTACCCCGCCACAAACGCCCAAGCCTGCTCCTCCGACCAATACACATTCCGCTTTCCTGGTGTGTAAAAACCACAATGCCCACCATACCGTGGTGCCATTAGGTGGAAAAGAGTGGATTTTTCTGCCAGTTCATACGGAAAACAGGAAGGGCTCAAAAAGGTATCATCTTTGGCATTGATCAACAAGGTTGGAATGTGAATATCGGGTAAAAAGAGGATGCTGCTGTTGCGCATCCAATATTCCTCAGCACTTGCAAAACCGTGTACAGGCGCCGTAAAAGCCCCATCGAATTCGCCAAAATTGCGCGGTTTGGGGATGCTGACCTGAAACTGATCGGGGAAACGCTGTGCTTTTTCATGCATCTTAGGGTTCAGGGTGCTCATGAAGCGGTACATGTAAATCCAGTTCTTCAATTTGTTGAACTCTTCATTGGCGCTGGGCACATCACAAGGAACGGATATGGCAACAGCTTTTCTGATTTCAGGATACACTTGGGAACCTTTCTCCCCGAGGTATTTCATCACCACATTGCCGCCGAGGCTAAAACCGACCAAGGCAATTTCGCGGTATTGGTTTTTCGCCAACACCTGTTGCAGTACCACTTCCAAGTCCCCCGTTTCACCGATGTGGTAAGTCCGCAGCAGCCGATTGTTCTCGCCACTACAACCCCGAAAA
Source organism: Saprospiraceae bacterium (assembly GCA_027486765.1). Taxonomy (GTDB): domain Bacteria; phylum Bacteroidota; class Bacteroidia; order Chitinophagales; family Saprospiraceae; genus Haliscomenobacter. The sequence continues at coordinate 6,955 of JAIXOO010000302.1, read as the reverse complement.
TTCATCCCCAGCCCATCCCAGCCCTCCAGATAAAAACGCCGGATCATCCCTTTGATGTAACCACGTTCAGCTGAACTTTCCAGGCCATGCAGCACCAGCACCAGGCGATCACTACCTTGAACAGCCCAATCCAGATCCAAAAAATCGCCATCGGGCGTATCGATGCGTTCTCGTTCATAGTGCAAATCAGGTACTGTCCGCCTCAGCGAAGGATAGATGGTATTCACATAAGTGTTGCGGAACAACCAGGGCGGAAGGTAATCGTCTTTTGAAATAAAGGGCATACGTAAACCTGTGTTAATTAGGCGACATTTTAGCGCAAATTTAGTCGTATATTTGGATAATGAAAAGCAGGCTCCAACATACTATGACCTTGTTTCTGCTGTTTTACAGCCTCTCGGGCTTCTCCCAACAGTACTTTAAGTTGCTGGAGAAATCGGTTAAGCCGTATGAGCAAAAAATTGCCCGTTTTTCCAATGGAGACCTGTTGATTTGTGGCTCCCCAGTGCGGGGTGAAACCGCCAACCGCAACGGCGGCATCAACATCCTGCGGCTTGATCCCTGTGGCAATACGGTTTGGAGCAAAAACTTCGAGTGGAAGCAAAATTTCATGACCTTCAAAGATGTTAAAATCAGCCAGACCAATGAAATATACGTTTACGGGACCGCTTACGAAAGTGGTAGCGAATACATTTTTATCTTAAAACTGAGTCCCAAAGGCAATGAGCTGGCTTACCGCATGTTGCACATGGGTACCGTCGACAATTTCACTTACAACATCCAGGTTATGCCCAATGGCAATCTAATGGCTTTTGGCCTCGTCCTGGATTTTAGTACAGCCAAACGAGGCTTCTTGTGTACTTTCGATCAAAGCCTGACTGTACAGTGGGGGAAGGTATTTGCTCCTTTTGAATCGAACGGCGAAGCCATTGTAACCAAGGATGGAGGTTTCCTTTGCCGTTCCGGGGGGTACACCTATAGTTTTAATGCCACAGGAGACCTGTTGTGGGCTACAACTTTCGATTCGGGGGAAAGTGCTGGCGGTTTTTCACCTGTTGGTAGACCGATTGAGGTGGAAGACGGTTATGTTTTTGAAGCACTAAAAGATGAGCGGGCTTTTTTTTACAAAATCAACCCAAATGGGAAGATTGTCTGGAACAGCCCCGATTTCAAAACCACTGGCCGCGCCGCCGACCTACAGGTCTTGGAAAATGGCAATTTGTTTGCTGTTTACAATGATCCAGGAGCCAATGAAAATTACCCTAGTCAGTTGACCCTGAGCTCAAGTGGTCAAATCAGCCGCCAGCGGCGCTTGCTGATTGCACAGTCGCTCCAAACGGATGGCATTTATCAATCCTTGGCCAGCAAAGGCCGGGTGAGCATTATTGGAAGCCAGGATTTAAGGGAGGCTTCAGCGGATCGTTATGCCGGATTTGTGCTCCAAGCCTCTATCGACTCCAGTCAAGGTACCTGTTTTCGTTGGGAAGATTTCAGTTCGACATCGCCACATACCTACCCAATCGCTGTTGTGCAACAAACGGTGAGTTTTTTCCCTTTCAATCCACGTTACCTCGAAGCCAAGATTGACAATGCGCCTTGGAAATTCTCCTTTGCAGAAAGTTGTGATTTGACCAAAAACCGCATCGTCCACATCGACAGCACTTTAAGTTGCGGGCTAGACTGGAGTGTTGAATTGCCCAATGCCGACTTCATCTGGGAAGATGGGACGCCCACTATTGGCCGAACATTTACTGCCCCGGGTATTTACCGCGCCTCCGATTACAACTGTATTGCACCAACTATTCTGGAATATGAAGTAAAACGAGATCCCTGTGCCTGTTTGGTCTACCTGCCCAATGCGTTTAGCCCCAACGACGATGGCCAGAACGATCAACTGCGCTTGTTCAGCAATTGCCCGCTACAAAATGTACAGATGAGTGTGTACAGCCGCTGGGGTGATCGTTTGTTTGAGGACAATAGTGCCGAAGCGCAGTGGGATGGTCAGGCAGGGCAAAAACCTGCCGATCCGGGCGTATACATGGTGGCAGTTCGGTATCAGGTATTGGATGAAAGTGGCAATATCCAAGAAGGAACGTTGATTCAAAAGGTACAATTGTTGCGGAATTAATCCCATTTTTTCTTATCCTTGTATTCTCGTTTTACCCAAACCATAAACCAATTTGTCATGTTCCATTCCCTGTTTGCGCGCAGCATTTCAGCGTTCCTCTCCTTGGGCTTTTTGAGCCTGTTTTTTCTTCCAAAGCCTTTCGCGACTTCCCTTCCCAAACCCAATAAAATGGCTACCATCGCCTATTATGCTGGCAATGGCCAAAACCTGGACCAATACAAATGGGAACAAGTCACCCATGTCATTTACAGCTTCTGCCACCTGCGTGGTCAACGCCTCGCCGTAGACAATGCCCAAGACAGCATCACCATCCGCAATCTGGTAGCCCTCAAAAAGAAGCACAAACAGCTCAAAGTGATGCTTTCACTCGGTGGCTGGGGCGGTTGTGCGCCTTGTTCGGGAGTTTTTGCCAAAGCCGAAGGCCGCCAGGAATTTGCCCGTTCTGTCAAAGACTTAATGCGGGAATACGGTGCCGATGGCATCGACCTGGACTGGGAATACCCGGGCATTGAGGGGTATCCTGAGCACGCCTTTATGGCCGAAGACAAGCCCAACTTTACCGCTCTGGTGCAGGAATTGCGCCAAGTTTTGGGTAAAAAAGCCATCCTCAGTTTCGCCGCCGGGGGCTTTGCCAGTTTTATTGAAAAATCCATCGAATGGACCAAAGTGATGCCCCTGGTCAACTATGTCAATTTGATGAGTTATGATCTGGTGAGTGGTTACAGCACGGTTACCGGACACCATACTCCTTTGTTTTCCAACGAAAAACAGCTGGCTTCCGGCGCTGATGGGGTGCAGCAGTTGCTAAAAATTGGTGTGCCTGCCGAAAAGATCATCTTAGGTGCCGCTTTTTACGCCCGCAGTTGGGTGGAGGTTGAAAACATCAATCGAGGTTTGTACCAGTCGGGCAAGTTTAAGTCTTTTGTGCCCTACCACCGCATTTCCAGCACTTTTACGGCTGAAGAGGGATTTGTATTTTACCGCGATTCAGTTTCCCAGGCGCCTTGGGCCTACAGTCCGCAACGCAAGGAATTTGCTACTTTTGACGACTACAGTTCCGTAAAACTCAAAACGCAGTACGTGATGAAGCAAAAACTGGGCGGGATCATGTTTTGGCAGTTGACTGATGATAAGCCGGGAACGGGTTTGTTGCAGGCGATTTGGGAGGCACAGCAGTAAGGTTTTTGTAAAAAATCACTCAAGTAAACTTACAATGACGATCAATAAATCAGGTATGAAAAAAACGCTCACACTGCTCTTCCTCCTCATGGGAAGCCTGTCCCTTTTTGCCCAAAACCTCACCCAACAAGCCCAAGCCTTCGACACCTACGCCGAAAAAGCCATGCAAAGTTGGCAAATGCCCGGCATGGCCGTAGCCGTGGTAAAAGACGGGCAAATCCTTTTCAAAAAAGCCTATGGGGTTCGGCAACTCGGCACCACTAACGCTGTCACCACCCAAACCCAATTCGCCTGCGCCTCCACCACCAAAGCCATGACCGCTGTGTGTATGGCCATACTGATCGATGAAGGAAAAGCCAATTGGGATGACCCGGTTAGCAAACATTTGCCCGAATTCCTGCTCTACGATCCTTATGTGACCCGCGACCTCAAAATCCGCGACCTCCTTACCCACAACAGTGGTGTAGGCAATGCCGATTTTTTGTGGAGCATCATGGACGTATCGGGCGATGAGGTATTGCGCAAGATGCAGCAGGTGGTGCCCAGTTACCCGCTGCGGGCCAGTTTCATTTACCAGAATATTTTTTACCTGGCGGCGGGTAAAGTGATTGAAAAACTCAGTGGCCAAAAATGGGAGACCTTCATCCAGGCGCGGATTTTCAAACCGTTGGGCATGACCAACACCTACCCTACCCTCAAAAGTACACCCACGGCCAATTTTTCCCAGCCCCATTTCCGCGTCAATGGCACCATCAAAGTGATTGAAGCCACTAGCGCCGATCAGATCGGCCCGGCAGGCAGTGTCCATTCCTGCATCGACGACATGAGCAAGTGGATGATCTGTATGTTGGACAGCAGCAAATACGCTGGAGGCCGCCTCGTAGAGCCACATACCTGGACTGAGTTGTTTCGCCCACAGGTACTGGTTCCCGCTGATCAGTTTTACCCCACCATGGAATTGATCAAACCCAACTGGATGACTTATGGCCTGGGCTGGTTTCAGCACGATTACAAAGGCAAAAAAATCAATTACCACACCGGGAGCCTGGCCGGGGAAATTGCCATGCACGCCCAATTGCCAGAAACAAAACTGGGTATTTATGTTTTTGGGAATTTTGACCACGCTGAAGTGCGCCATGCTTTGGTCTACAAGGCTTTTGACCTCTTCGCCCTGGGTGGCAATCGCGACTGGAATGCTGAGTTTTTGACGCTGTACAAAGGAATTCAGGATCAAGCGGACAAGGAAGAGGCTGCTTTTAAGGCCAAACAAACGCTAAACACCCAACCTACGAAACCATTAGCGGAATACCTTGGAAAATACACCCATCCCTTGTATGGCGAGGCAGTGGTGGCGCTGGAAGGCAGCAAACTGGTAGTCACCCTCAATCAATTTGTCAGTGCAAAATTGGGGCATTGGCATTACGACACTTTTCGCGGGCCTTACACCCAGGATTGGTATGGGACTGCTATGGGGAGCTTCAGCTTGAATGTAGAGGGTAAGGTGGAGAAGTTGACTTATGAAGGGATGGAGTTTACTCGGTCCAATTAACCCACTCCCATGCAAATATTTCCCGTTTCCAGCTCCATCCTCAATGGGGAGGCGCTTGGTATTTTTTTGTGTAAAAAATATAGCTTGAGTCCAGCCTGCACCTGTCAATTGATCAAAGCTGGCATCAATCACACTTACTTTGTTAAGGATCAAAGCCGCAAATGGATTTTTCGGGTATACAGTTTAAACTGGCGCTCCCGTCTAGAAATCCTTGAGGAAATTCGTTTGCTGACGGCCCTCCACGATGCCCAAATCCCTGTTTCTCATCCGATACCAGATGCGGAAGGGGAATACATCCAGTCCCTGGTGGCGCCCGAGGGAGAAAGATTTGGCGTGCTTTTTTCTTACGCTGAAGGGGATAAATTGCACCAATTTTCACCCGAAACCCATTATGAAATTGGGGCAATCATGGCTCGCCTGCATCAGGTGACGCAGAATTTTAAGCTGGAGCGGGTTACCTACAGCCCCGAGGTTTTGCTGGTCAATTCTACGGCGCAGTTCCTACCCTTTTTGCCTGCCGACTGCGCTGAAATGGACTTCATAAAAAGCACGCAAAAATACCTGCTCGATTACCTGGCTGATATTCAGGTACAGGAATTGCGAACAGGAGCCGTCCACCTGGATATCTGGTTTGACAACCTCAACGTCAGCAAAACGGGCGAGATCACCATTTTTGACTTTGATTTTTGTGGCAATGGTTGGTTGTGCCTGGATGTTGCTTATTACATTTTGCAAGTACACAGTGTAGAAAGAGACAAACCCGAATGTTTGCCCAAAGTGCAAAGTTTCATCCGTGGCTACGAATCAGTTACGCCCCTCAGTACCGAAGAAAAACGGGTGCTCCCGATGCTGGGCGTATGCCTTTATTTTTTCTATCTGGGCATTCAGAGTCAACGTTTTGAAAACTGGTCCAATACCTTTTTTAACGAAGCCTACCTCAAACGTTTCATCATTGTCCTGGTAAAAAGTTATTTTGAGCGTTACAAACAAAATTCATTGGCCCTTTAAATTTTCGGGATGAAAAAATTTATCCTTTGCTGCCTGCTCCTTGGAGCTGCCCAAGTTGTTTTTGCTCAAAAAACCATCATCAACGTCGACCTCAATAAAGAGATTGGGGAGATGCACCCTTTTTGGGCCTGGTTTGGTGCCGACGAGCCCAATTACGCCTACATGCGCGACGGGAAAAAACTCCTCAGTGAACTCAGCGCCATGAGTCCGGTTCCGGTATATTTTCGCGCCCACAACCTGCTCACTTCCGGGCACGACACCATGAACCTGAAATGGGGCTCTACCAACGTCTATACCGAAGACGCCAATGGCAAACCCATTTACGATTTTACCATCCTGGACAAAATATTTGACACCTACCTCCAGCGGGGCATCAAACCCATGGCACAATTCAGTTTCATGCCCGAAGCCCTATCCACCAATCCACAACCCTACGAGCACCACTGGCAACCCGGCATGCCTTACGATAAAGTGTACACCGGTTGGGCGTACCCACCAAAAGACTACAAAAAATGGGCCGACCTAGTCTACACCTGGGTCAAACACGCTGTAGAACGTTACGGCAAAGCCGAAGTGGAAAGCTGGTACTGGGAACTCTGGAACGAGCCCAACATCGGCTATTGGAAAGGCACGGTGGATGAGTATTGCAAATTGTACGACTACACTGCCGATGCGGCCAAAAGAGCTTTACCGACCATCCGCATGGGTGGCCCCGAAACCACCGGGCCAAGCTGGAACAAGGCGGCAGATTTTTTAAAAACCTTTCTCACGCATTGCGTTTCGGGAAAAAACTACGCGACTGGAAAAATTGGATCACCCTTGGATTTCATCACTTTTCACGCCAAAGGTGCGCCCAAAATTGTAGACGGACACGTACAAATGAACATGGGCACCCAACTCCGCGACATCTCCGAAGGTTTCCGGATTGTGGCCTCCTACCCTACCCTCAAGCACCTGCCCATCATCATTGGCGAGTCAGACCCGGAAGGTTGTGCGGCTTGTGGCATGAAGACCAATCCTTCCAATGCCTACCGCAATGGCACCATGTATTCCAGCTACACCGCTGCTTCTTTTGCCCGTAAATATGCTTT
>JAIXOO010000066.1 GCA_027486765.1 Saprospiraceae bacterium | reverse complement strand
TCCGCCACCTTAATTTTATTCTTCATAGAAATAGCTGGCTTATTTTCTCCAAAATCCTGGAGCCACATCCGATCCTGCACCAATCCTTTTGAACCCAGAAAAGCCTTGATTGATTTGACCCGACGCATGGACAAGTTTTTTCCATCTGCTTCAGATTTATCGGCATAACCCGCCAACAAGAAGGAGAGCCGCTTCTGCAAAAAGAAGCGGGTCATCCAATTCAGCTCCTTTTGCGCTTGGGAACTGAGCAAATCACTCTGCGTCATGAACTCCAAATAGCGCAAGGGGACGGGAATCTCTTGCGCAATCATTTCGACAATTCCTGCGGTAATTGGGTTTTCCGGCAGTTTGTACAGATCCGGCAAGGTATCCAGATTGATTTCCACATAAGTAGAATAGAGCTCGGGATCATCCACAAAAATGATGGCCTCTTTGGCCGTTCCATGAGCAAAAAGGAACAAGTATTCTCCTGTAGCCGTTGCGCGGGTTGAATCAATCACCCGGTTGGTACGTGCGTCTATCAACTTCACCCAGGGTGCCTTGGGGTATTTTTCCATCTGTCCTTTGATGATTTTAATCCGGCGCGGGCGGCCATAAGAGGGCAGCTCTTGAGCATACAAATCCTGCGGACTCCCGTCGATCCCTTTGCCGGAAAAATAAGCCTTTAGGCCGTTTGTACTGATGTTTAAGCCTTCAGCGAAGTCATCGTCAAAGGTGTTCAAGTGTTTACCCAGTGGTTTGGGTACACTCCAATTCAGCCAGGTACTATCGAGCCGGGTACTGACAAAGAGGTCTTGCTCGGCCAGCCCAAAATGGCCATGCGACCTAAAGTAAAGGGTTTCACCATCAATATGCAAATAGGGCGCGCCCTCGTGCCAAGGTGTATTGATGATTGCATTCATCAACATTGGGGCACTCCAGGATTTTGAGCGCGGGTCATACAGCGCCAAATACAAATTGACGTCCCCTTCGATTAAAAAAGGAAAAGAATCCAGCGCGGCTTCAAAAATAAGGGCCTCGCCGTTTTCAGAAAGGGTTCCTCGACCTACCCAGGGAAAATTATTGACCAGATCGGAAACTGGTTTTGGTTTGGTCCAAGTCTGGTTGTTGGCACCTCTCGTGCTCAAACAAAGTTTTTTATCGGCGGAAAGCAACATGAGGTTGCCATGTAGGGCCAAAGCGAGCGGAATTTGATCTTCTTTTCCGGAAAGTGCCGGGATGAGTTTTGGCGCAGTCCAGCCCGTATCTACCTTTTCACTGCTGTAGGTATCCAGGCCGGAATTGTTCTCCCCTTCACTGGCGATGGCAAAAAACAGGGTAGAACCATCCAGTTTAAGTACGGGTGAATGATCACTTCTTTTGGTAGATGCCGACAAACGTTCTTGTTTGAGCTGCTCACTCGGCAAGGTAAAGGCGTGAATGGTATTGGCAAACCAAAGGGAATCCTTGTTGATGATGCCGGAGTGCGGCACACATAGGCTGCTATCTTTGGGGTATGGATAATAGGGCGCTGCAAAACGGGTGAGGTCAGCGGCCAAGGGCCAGGATTCCCGCTCATGAAGCCAAGCCAAACCTGCTTTCAATGCCCAATAACTGCGATTGCTCGGGGCACTATTGGGCAGGTAGTCTTTGAGCAGCTTGACCAGCGCTTCATCGGTCATTCCAGCAGGAAACGCTCCTCTCATCCATTGGGTCGACTGCCTGACTTCATCCCAACGTACCAAACCAAGGGAGTCCAGCCCACTTGACTGCTCCAGCAAACTTGTATTGATGGGTTGCTCCAGCGCATACAGCACAATTTGGTCCAGGTTGCTCAAGCGATAGTCGTATAGAAAATTCAACAAGCTGGACAGTTTTTTTGTGCTCAATGAATCATTGAATTCCTGCCAGTGGCAATCATTGCACGACCAGTGCTCAGGCATATCTTTGCAAAAAGACGGAAATTCGGCCAGCGGATAATCTCGGCAAAAGGCATACAGTACGCGGTAAATGAATTTTTTATCCAAACACAACTTTGCCTTCATTGCCGCCATGGGGTGCCGCTTGGTGATGGACAGCAGGGTTTGATAATCTTCAAAAGGATAATTGCTCACTACCAAGGCCTGCTCATTGTCTTGATACTTGGCATCAATCTGTTTGGTCATGGATTGCCCCATGGTGGTTTTGAAATGGTCTAAGGCAAGGATAGAATCACTTTTCAAGACCAGGGTGAGGGCTAGGTTTTGCAGATTGCTCAGCGAGGTTTGGAAGTCTCCAGTGTAAATTCCTTTCTTTTTAAACCGCTCTAATTCTTTGGTTGGCAAATTTTTGAAACCTTCCAAAGCCAGGGTGAGTTGTGCGTAAGGAGCGATCAACTCTCGAAAATTTTGGGCGCCCCGAATATTTTTCAGCTTCAATTTATAAAGTCCCAACACTGCCGCGTCTTTTTGGGAGGCCTTTGCCATCGCTCGGTTGAATGCTTTTTCAGCTTTTTCCTCTTTCTTTTTTTCAAGCAATTTGAAGCCTTTGATGGCTTGTGCAGAGAGTAGGGTAGGTAGACAAAACAAGGCTAAAACAATGGGGTAGTAAAACCTTTTCATGGTGTAAACTGGAATTTAGTGAATGGATGAATTAATAATTTGTCAATATTAAAAAAACATATACAATTATTCAAAAAATATGGACTCAATCGTAGAATTGATGCACACAATTATTTTTTCAACGCAACTATTTAGCACCCATCCACCTGTAGCAATGAGTGGTAAGAAATAATAATAATTGCTGACAGCCTCGCTGCTCGATTTAATTCAACCAAAGCGGCAGGATGGCAAAACGGATGAAACGGATAAAAACGGATTTTAATCCCGCCTACGGCGTGATGGGGTGGAATCAGCTGTTTTTAATTGAACCATCTAAGACCTGTCCATTACCCACAAATCCTCCAAGTTGGGTTTGTGGTTGATATTGAGCATTTTACCGTAGCTTAAGAACCCCCGACCCCTAAAGGGGAGTACCTTTTCGGGAAGCAAAAAATAGTACAGACACTTCAAAAGGCGGAATTTTAGGCTATCGTAGGCTGTACTCCCCTTTAGGGGTCGGGGGTTCTTAGACAAAAGCAGAATCTCGAATTCAATGTACGGATTTGTGGGTAATTGACAGATCTAAGACATCTAAGGGACATCTTAGAAGGATAATGACCCTGAGGTGCCCCTTAGATGTCTTAGATGGTGAAAAAACGAGCGGCGGAGCCGCTTGCTGCTTAATAGTTACTTTTCAACTCCAAATTATCAATCAACCTAACTTCCCCCACCCAGCTCGCCACACAAGCCACAATCCACTCATGCCCTTCGGGATCAACAACCGGCAGTAAAGTCCGCCCATCCACAATTTGAAAATACTCGGGCCGAAAATCCGGTAAGCTGCTCAACCGCTGCATAGCCTCCGCTTCAATCTCGGCAATCGGTAGGGTTCCCAACTGCGTTTTCGCCCAACTCAAGGTCTGGAAAATCATCGGAGCCGCCATGCGCTGTTCCTCACTCAGGCGCACATTCCGCGAGCTCATCGCCAAACCATCCGCTTCCCGCACCGTAGGCACCATCACCAACTCCACGGGCAAACCCAGTTGCTGGATCATGTGCCCGACGATGCTGAACTGTTGAAAATCTTTTTGCCCCATGTACAGGCGGTCGGGTTGCACGATGTCGAGCAGGCGTTTGACCACCTGGGCCATGCCCTGAAAATGCCCGGGCCGAAAGGCACCTTCCATCACCTTGTCCAATTGCCCCAACTCCAGCTGCAAGGTCGTTTCCAGGCCCGGCGGATAAATTTCCGCTACCGGGGGCATAAAAAGCACTTCGGTACCAACCGATTCCAAGAGTTGGAAGTCTTTGTCTGGTGTACGCGGATATTTTTCCAAATCTTTGGGATCATTGAATTGCGTAGGATTTACAAAAATGCTGCACACTGTACAAGCATTGTGCGCTTTGCTGTGGCGAATCAAATCGAGGTGTCCTGAATGAAGGGCACCCATGGTTGGTGCAAATCCAATCGTCTCGCCCAATCGGCGGCGAGAATTGAGGTACTGCTGAAGTTCACTAAGGGTCTGGTGCAAAAACATCGCTGGCAATGAAGTGTTAATTAGAGTGAGGATAAGAAAATTGGCGCAATTTAGGAATGACTTGGAAACAAGTTGCTCATTAGTAAGGAAAAGTGCCCAATATTTCTTAATTTTGCAACTCGTTCGTAGTTGCCTTGTCAAAAATCTGTTGTGCAGAGGTAAAAACAGGGCAAAATAATGTCCCGGCTATATGAGTAAGAAGAAAGTGCTGATTGTGACGCAAGAAATGGAGCCTTATACCGTCGCTTCTGAGATTGCAGCTATGGCTCGAAAATTGCCACAACACATCCAGGAAAACGGGCTGGAAATCAGGGTGTTAATGCCAAGATTTGGTTCTATCAACGAACGAAGGCATCGACTCCACGAAGTGGTGAGGCTTTCCGGGATGAACATCATTGTCGACGATGACGATTACCCACTCATCATCAAGGTGGCCTCGTTGCAAGAAGCGCGCATGCAAGTCTATTTTTTGGACAATGACGACTTCTTCCGACGCAAATCGATTTTTGTAGACGATAGTGGGGTTCCTTTTGATGACAACGCCGATCGGGCCGTGTTTTTCTGCAAGGGTGTCATCGAAACCGTGAAAAAATTTGGTTGGCCACCCGATGTTGTACATTGCCTGGGGCCAATGACCAGTTTGATTCCGTTTTACCTCAAGTCTGCCTACAAAAGTGACCCTTTGTTTCTCAACACCAAAGTCGTTTACTCGGTGTACAACGAAGCACTGGAAGATTCTTTCAGTCTGGAGACCTTTTTGGCTAAAGCAGGCATCAACAACATTTCCGCCGAAGAATTGGCCGGTTACCAAACGGATGGAGCAGTAAGCCTTCACAAAGGGGCCATTGCTTTCGCCGATGGAGTGGTCAAAGGCAGCCACAGCTACAATGAGGACATCCAGGCGATTTTGGCCCAAACCGACAAACCGGTGATCAATGGCCAAAGTCCAGAGGATTTGCCCGAAATTATGGAATTCTACCAAACTTTGATGGGCCAGATTGTGGCAGAATAAGCGCTACAGGGCTTAAACTTAGTTGAGAAGGTTGGGGGAGGTTGAGAAGGTTGAGGCTACCGCGAGCGACATAGACAAGGACAATGTCAACATCGATGCGGTAGCCTCAACCTTCTAAACCTCGCTCAACCTTCTCAACCTTCTCAACTACTACGATTAATTTTTACACTTCACCATGAAGCATTTTAGTTTTTACCTGACTGTTTTAGGCTTGAGCCTGCTTACTGTTTTTTCCTGTACCAACCCTATTGATACGGGTTCGGGTTTGTTGGACGAAGACCTGGTCAACGTTCAAACCGTAGATACCTTCAAAATCAACACCACGGCAGTACCTGGTGACTCTCTATTGGTGTACAGCATTCCTACCGCCGCATCAAGTGGGTTTATTTCCAGGTATTTTTTTGGTAAAATGAATGACCCGATTATGGGCCTGACGGATGTTGCCATCCAGACCCAAATTGTTCCTGCTCTGCAGGTACACCCAGGTTTGAACATTACCGTCGATTCCCTGGTATTGGTACTCCCTTACTCTACAGCGAACATTTATGGCGATAAAGCCCAGCGCTACGACCTGGAGATCCGGGAATTGGCCGACTCCTTTGCTTTGGATAAGAATTATTTCGCCAATCAAAAATTGCCTGCAAAACCTGGCGTCATGCAGTCCAAGTCTTTTGCCGTCAACTTCGACTCAATCAGAATCAAAGACTATTCAACGGGTATAGCGGTTGAAAACAAAGTGCCACCACAATTGCGGGTCCGTTTCACCGATGCTGAGTTTCAGTCTAGATTGGTAGGCCTCGATACCTCGATATACAAAAACCGGGTGAAATTCATCCAGGCTTTATATGGTTTGCAACTGAGCGCCAGCAACATCGGCAAAGCCTTGGCTGCCTTTGACCTTACTTCCTCCCGTGCAGGTTTGTACCTGTATTACAAAACGGCTACGGGTAGTGCCCAGGAATACCGCTATGTTTTTGGTTTTGTAGCCGCAAACTCCATTACCCGCGATCGGGGCAACAGTTTATTGGGCAAATACCTGGCGGGGGAACCCAACCAGGAATACATTCTGCTCCAGGGACAAGAAGGTGCCAATAGTAAGTTTTCCATCCCTGGCCTCAAAAACCTGAAAAACGTCATTGTCAATAAAGCGGAATTGGTGCTCAAAGTAGCGAATGTTCCCGGTGACGAGTCGGTGTTTTTCACCCCCAGCTCCCGTATTCTGGCCATGTACCGCAATGACAAAGGCCGACTTGCAGTAGTTGAAGATTTTGACATTGCCTCCTCAACGGGAGATCTCAATACTTATTATGGTGGGGCTTACGTCAGTGGAGCAAACAATGAGCCAGGTACGTATACTATTAACCTGAGCGCACACGTTCAAAATATACTCAAAGGGAAAGTACCCAACGACATTTACCTCAAGGCTTTCCCTCTAGCCGAATCAGCCGCAAGAACCACCTTGTACCGTGCCGACCACCCGCTGCATGGTGCAAAATTGAAGTTATATTATACCCAACTGGGACAGTGATAAGAAGAGTGAAAAGTGAAAAATGAAAAGTGAAAAATAAGCTACCGCAGCGACTTGTTAAGCATTACATGTCAAAGTCACTGCGGTAGCCAATTTTTCATTTTTCACTTTTCATTTTTCACTTAATACCAGTAGAACATGTGTGGAATCGTCGCTTATTTAGGCGCTGCGGAAGCCTACCCAAAACTCATCAAAGGACTTAAGAGACTGGAGTACCGTGGATACGACAGCTCGGGAGTTGCCCTTCACAACGGCGACTTATTGGTGTACAAAAAAAAAGGAAAGGTCAGTGACCTGGAAGCCCATGCAGCGGGAAAACCACTGCAATCCTCCATTGGCATTGGACACACCCGTTGGGCCACCCACGGCGAACCCAATGACGTAAACGCCCACCCCCACCTTTCTTCCAATGGCCGTTTGGCCTTGGTACACAACGGCATCATTGAAAATTACGATTTGTTAAAAACGGCGCTCCTGAAAGAAGGACACGTTTTTCACAGCGATACCGATACTGAAGTTTTGGTCAACTTGATTCAGGCCGTACAAGACCGGGATCAGCTCCCCCTGGAAGAAGCAGTGCGTTTGGCACTCACCCGGGTGGTGGGTGCCTATGCCATTGTGGTGATGGATCAGCAGGAACCCGATAAATTGGTCGCTGCCCGCAAAGCCAGTCCACTGGTGCTGGGCCTGGGCGACCAAGAATTTTTCGTGGCCTCGGATGCCACACCTATCGTGGAGCATACCAATCGGGTGATTTACCTCAACGACGAGGAAATTGCGGTATTGAACCGCGATGGGCACTACGACATTCGGAGCATCAACAACGAAAAACAAACACCCTTCATCCATGAATTGGACATGAAAATCGAGTTGCTGGAAAAAGGCGGCTACGATTATTTCATGCTCAAGGAAATCCACGAACAGCCCAATACCCTCCGCGATTGTATGCGGGGGCGCATCAATGCGGATGAGGGCTGGATTCACCTGGGTGGCCTGGCCGATTACGCCGCCAAAATAGCCAAGGCCAAACGTTTTGTGATGATTGGCTGCGGTACTTCCTGGCACGCGGGTTTGATTGGTGAATACCTTTTTGAAGACCTGGCGCGGATACAAGTAGAAGTGGAATACGCCTCCGAGTTTCGTTACCGCAATCCGGTCATTTCTGAAAAAGACGTGGTCATTGCCATTTCCCAATCGGGTGAAACTGCCGATACCCTGGCCGCTTTGGAAATCGCCAAGGAGAAAGGAGCGTTCCTGTACGGGATTGTCAATTCAGTGGGATCTTCCATCGCGCGTACCACCCATGCGGGCTCGTACATCCACGCAGGACCAGAAATTGGCGTAGCGTCCACCAAGGCATTTACCGGGCAAGTTACCTTGCTGACGCTCATGGCCTTGTACCTGGCGCATCACCGTGGGACCATTTCGGAACAATATTACCGTAAATTGATTGTGGAATTGACCCAAATCCCAGAAAAAATTAAAAGGGTATTGCAACAAGACGATAAGATCAAGTATATTGCAGCGGAAATCAAAGACCACACCAACGCCATTTATTTGGGTCGGGGGTACAATTTTCCGGTTGCGCTGGAAGGAGCACTCAAGCTAAAAGAAATTTCCTACATCCACGCCGAAGGTTATCCGGCTGCGGAAATGAAACATGGCCCAATTGCGCTCATTGATGAAAACATGCCTGTCATTGTCATTGCCACCAATCGCAGCGCCTACGATAAAATCGTCAGCAATATCCAAGAGGTCAAAGCACGCAAAGGCAGAGTCATTGCGATAGTGCCGGAAGGCGACAATACGATCAGCCGGATTGCCGATTACACCATTGAAATACCAGAAACCGAAGACCCGCTTTCGCCCCTGCTGTCGGTGATTCCGCTACAATTGCTTTCGTATTACATTGCAGTAATGAGAGGATGTAACGTAGATCAACCACGCAACCTGGCCAAATCAGTCACGGTAGAATAGCAACCACAAATATGAACAACAGAGAAGCCGTAACTACCATGGGGTACAACTCTCAAAAGGATGAGCTAATCATCCCCGAGTATGGGAGAAATGTACAGAACATGATACTTTACGCCAAAGAAATAGCGGACGATCGCGCCCGCCAACACGTTGTAGAGGAAATCGTCAACATGATGATGATGATGCACCCTCAAAACCGGAACCTGGAAGATTACCGCGTCAAACTTTGGCGCCACGTTTTTAAAATTGCCAACTACGACCTGCGCGTAACGCCACCCAATGGCATTACACCATCGGAAGCGGATGACAACCGGAAACCGGACAAGGTCAATTACCCCACCGCCGAGCCAGGGTTTCGCCACTATGGCAACAACGTTCAACGCCTGATTCGTCGTGCATTGGAAATGGAGCCAGGTCCCAAACGCAATGGCTTCGTAGCCACCATTGCCTCTTACATGAAGTTGGCTTACCGCACCTGGAACAAGGAGCATTTTGTCAGCGACGACGTCATCAAAACCGACCTGGAGATCATCTCTCAAGGCCAATTGTCCTTGGATGAGTTGGGTTCCATCGAAAACCTGACGCCTGCATTCCAAGGCAACAACATGAACAATACCCGCCGCCGGCCCAACAACAACCAGGGTGGCAGTAACAACCGTCAGCAACGCAGCAACAACGGTGGTGGCGGTGGTGGTGGTCGCTCCTCCTACGGTGGTCGCCAGCAGAACAACAACAACGGCGGTTTTAAACAGCAAAGGAACAATAAACGGAAATAAGGAATTGGCTTGAAATAACAGGTGTCATCCCGAATTTCTTAAAACACTACAAAAGCGACATTTCTTTATCACAAAGGAAAAAAAGAGAACACAAAGGACACAAAGCGAAGCGTCGTCTACGTCTAACTTTGTGTCCTTTGTGTTTCTTGGTGCTTTCTTTGTGAAAATTATGTCGCTTTGGAATTATTTTGAAAATCCGTGATGACGAACTGTTTTTTCAAACCAAATTTCAGGAACCCTTTCAGAAATGACTCTCGACGCTTTTGAAGTCATCGGCGGCCAGCAGCTGTCCGGTGAAATTGTGCCCCAAGGAGCTAAAAACGAAGCGCTCCAGGTCTTGTGCGCACCCTTGCTCTCCGCTGAAAAAGTTACCATTGCCAATGTGCCCCAGATTCAGGATGTGCTCCTCCTCATTGAGCTCCTGGAAGGCCTTGGCGTAAAAGTGGAAAAAACCAGCGCCGATACCTATACTTTTCAGGCCGACGAAATAGATCTGATCTACCTCAATTCGGCAGAATTCCTCAATAAAGCGAGCAAAATTCGCGGTTCAGTCATGCTGATTGGCCCGCTGTTGGCGCGTTTTGGCAAAGCCTTTTTGCCAAAACCAGGTGGGGATAAAATTGGTCGCCGCCGTTTGGATACGCACTTTTTGGGTTTGCAGTCTCTGGGTGCCGAGTTCAAATTTGATGCAGAACTCAATGTTTATTTTGTAGAAGCCAAAGTACTACGCGGCACCTACATCCTCATGGACGAAATATCGGTGACGGGAACCGCCAATGTCGTAATGGCCGCAGTACTGGCCAAAGGCACAACTACCATCTACAATGCCGCTTGTGAACCCTACGTCCAGCAATTGTGCAAGTTGCTCAACCGCATGGGTGCCCGCATCAGTGGGGTGGGTTCCAATCTGTTGATCATCGAAGGGGTAGAAAGCCTGGGCGGTGCCGAGCACCGCATGCTGCCCGACATGATTGAGGTAGGTAGTTTCATCGGCTTGGCTGCCATGACCCAATCCGACCTGACCATCACTGGGGCCGGGGTGGCTGATTTGGGCATCATTCCCCATATGTTTGAACGGATGGGCATTGAGCTGGAGATTCAGGGCGACAACATCCGCATTCCTGCCCAAGAGCATTACGAAATCCAGAGTTTCATCGATGGCTCGATCATGACCATTTACGATGCACCCTGGCCGGGCTTCACCCCCGACCTCATGAGCATCATGCTGGTAGTGGCCACTCAGGCCCGCGGCAGTGTGCTCATCCACCAAAAGATGTTTGAAAGCCGCCTGTTCTTTGTGGACAAACTCATCGATATGGGCGCACAGATCATCCTTTGTGATCCCCACCGGGCCACCGTGATTGGTCTCGATCGTCGGCAAGCGCTGCGGGGCATTTCGATGACTTCGCCGGATATTCGCGCCGGGGTAGCGCTTTTGATCGCGGCACTTTCGGCCAAAGGCAAAAGTGTGATCCACAACGTGAACCAGATTGACCGGGGTTATCAGTTTATCGAGCAAAGGTTGAAGAATATTGGGGCGCAGATTGCGAGGGTGTAGGTGGAACGAATGCCATGAACAATCCACGAGAACGATCCTCAAGACCTCGAAGAGTGAGTTCGACTGCATCAAAGCCGGATATCCATCCCATTTTTGAATTGGCCAAATCGGGCGCATTTCAGGAGGTCATGGATTGGATTGAACGTGAACCAGAGCTGGTGAAGCTCCTGGGCTGGCTGGATACGACTCTTTTACATGTTGCAGTCGATAAGGGGGATGTTGAATTCACGCAGTTTTTACTGGACAAAGGTGCCGATGTCAATGCAGGGCGAGAAAAAGGGGCCTTATGCTGGGCAAAAAATGCTGCGGCAGCTAAATTGTTGCTGGACCATGGAGCAATTATCCAAAATAGAGGTACCTCCAGTGCTTTATCTTGGGCTTGCCGGTACAATCGACCAGATGTTGTAAAACTATTATTGGAGTACGGGGCCTTGATTGATGGAACTCCTCCTGAAAGTATTTGGAGTCGGCATGCACCTATTTTTGATGCCGCTGAGAACCCCAAAGACAGCGAGGATGCCGAATGTTTACGTCTCCTAGTCGAAAGTGGAGCGGACATCAATTTTCAAGGTACTGCTTATCATGATGCACCTATCTATTATGCAGCAATGAGTGGCAGCATTGGCCGATTTGAGTTGCTGATGGCAGCAGGTGCAAAATTTGAACGCGCTCTGCTTTACAATCATGCTCAGGCTAACGTTAAAACATACATTGAGTCAAAATACCCGGAACTGGCCCAGGAGGAATGGGAATTGGGGCAAGAAGAACTCGCAGTTATTGAGACACCACGATACTTATATACTGTAAAAAATCAAGCATCTTTTTGGTCTTATGAAAATTTTGGAACCATCATTCGATGGGAAATCATTGACAATAAACTAAAAGCAATCAAAGGTGTAGAATTGAATCGAATTGGATATCGAGGATTCTCTCTTTCTTCTGATGGAGTTCATCTTGCAGTGCCACATGGTGAGGGGAAAATTCAAATCCGAGATGCGCAAACACTCAAAACGCTTCACTACATCCAATTTCCCACCGATGATGACATTGAATTAATTCAATATTCGCCTAATGGAGCCTATTTAGTGGCGATCCGCCAGTATAAGGAAATCTATGTTTTGAACCTAAAAACGGGGAGCATTACGGCGAGTCCTGAACCATTTGTGCGTCAATCCTCCAGTCTAGATTTTTCTCCTGTAGATCAGTTTTTTTCATTTTTTTCCATTGAAACGGGAGGAGATGAAAGTGGGATTTTCCGGATAGAAGAAGATGGGGGCCTAGTTTTAATTGAATACCACATTGGCGATGAAGACATTAATAACTGGATCATTATGCATCCTTATTTGCCTTATTTCATTGTACAACGTAAAGTGTATCGATATGAATTAGAACAATACCAGTTGATGCAAGCAAGAGAGCGAAATTTCAAAAATGGTTTGGCCGCTGAGTTCAAGTGGGAACTTCCTGAAAATGTAGCTACCCGACATTTAACCCGATATTTTTACAAGGATTATTTAATTGCATTTGCACCACAAAAAATAACCTGCCACTCGATGGAAAGTGGTGAGATCGTCGCTGAACACCATTTCGATTTTAATCAAGGAGAATCTTTACATACCTATCTCGGAGGGCTGAATAAAATTGTCTTGTCAACCCCACAAGGCAATAAAATAATCGACAATCCAATCCTGCTTTAAGCACTGCTATGCCGTTTTTTCTCCGGTCTTTTGCATCTTTACTTTTTGAATAGCCAAAATCAGTCCTGCCATGCAAACCAAAGAAAAAACCATCCTCCTCGTTTTTGCCATCGCCGCCATTGGCAATTTAGCCTCTACACTGCTTGATGCCAGTATGCTCAACTATGCAACCAAGCCACTCTTGTTGTTGCCGTTGTTGGTAGCCTGGCAATCCATCACCCTGTTAAAAACCCGCTTTGATCGGCTCATCGCCGGGGCCTTCCTTTTTTCCTGGTTTGGAGATTTACTTTTGATGATGGTTTCGAGCGCCTGGGGGCAAGATGTGCCTTTTTTCATCCTGGGTTTAGGATGTTTTTTGGTAGCTCATTTGTTTTTTATCGCCGCATTTTGGCACTGGAAAGGCAAACGTATGGGGCTGATTCAACAAAAGCCCTGGCTCTTAGGGCCCTTTTTGTTGTTTTGGGGTATTTTGATGTACATCCTCTGGCTGGGTTTGGGTGATTTGCGGATTCCGGTTACGGCGTATAGTTTGGTGATCATTGTGATGACGGCGAGTGCGCACAATTTATGGAACCTCTTGGCTACACCAGCCAAGAACTATTTGAGTATCGGCACCATTCTGTTTGTGCTTTCGGATAGTTTGATCGCAGTGAATAAGTTTGCCAGTTCCTTTGCAGGAGCCTCCTTTGCCATCATGTTCACTTACATTGTGGCGCAGTATTTGATTTATTTGGGGGCAAAGGGGATGCGGTAAGGAGCGTTACGGCTGCCCCGTATTCCGGTACCGCCACAGCGAGCGAATCATCCGAAAAGGCAGAATCACCAGTGCGATCACACTACCCACACCAAACAGGATAAACTCACTGCGTACATATTTCACCATCGCCCGGGAGGTTTCAATGGGCAGTAAACCCACCAAAGCTTCCGGCTCATTGTAGTCCAAAAAAACCTGAAAACGGTTCAACTCTTGGATGATCATAAAAGCGGCCGGAATGGTCACACAAATCAAAGCCACTTTCAGCCACTGCATTTTGGCCAAAAGGGTGGTGGGCAGTAAAAAAATGTAGCGCGCCACCGTGACAAAGGTGACGATGTAAATGATATTGGTCCGCCAAAAAGGGTAACCTTCGGTGTACAAATAAATGGGCGCCAATACCAATACCAGGAACAATCCGGTAAGCAGCCACCATAACAACTCCAAACGGAGCTTTTGTGCGTTGGATATTTCTTGCATGACATTTTTGATAAAAACTGCGCAAAGGTAGGCAAACAGCACTACTTTTTTTTCATTGCATTTTTACTGTTTATAAAAAAGACTACAAAACAGCGAATGGTTATTTGGGTGAATCAAATTTATTTGCTAACCTTGAAAATTATTGAAACTATAAACATGACAAGCACACCAACCGCAAAACCCGTAGACTTGACCACGGAAGAAAAGAAGACCATTCGGGCCGTAATTCTCGCCTCATCGGTAGGCACTTTGATCGAATGGTACGACTTCTACATTTTTGGCGCACTGGCGACGATCATTTCCACCAAATTTTTTCCAGCTAGCAACCCTACCGCTGCCTACCTTTCGGTACTGGCTACTTTTGCAGCTGGTTTTATTGTGCGTCCATTTGGGGCACTGGTCTTTGGGCGTTTGGGGGACCTGGTTGGTCGGAAATACACCTTCCTCCTGACCCTGATCATCATGGGGGGCTCTACTTTTGCCATTGGTTTGGTGCCCAGTTATGCGGCCATTGGCGCGGCGGCACCGCTGCTGGTCTTGCTCCTGCGCCTGTTGCAAGGGCTGGCACTCGGTGGTGAATACGGGGGCGCAGCTACCTATGTGGCCGAGCACTCGCCCGCTCACCAACGCGGATTTTACACCAGTTGGATCCAAACTACCGCTACCCTGGGCTTGTTCCTGGCGCTCGGCGTAATCCTTTTTACGCGCAACTCCATGGGGGTAGCCAGTTTTGGGGAATGGGGCTGGCGGATTCCATTCCTCGTATCGGCCTTTTTGATTGGCATCTCGATTTACATCCGTTTGCGCATGAACGAGTCGCCACTGTTCCGCAAGATCAAAGCGGAAGGTAAAGTATCGGCCAATCCACTCAAAGATTCCTTCACCAAACGTGCCAACATGAAAATGGTTTTGCTGGCTTTGTTTGGGGCTACGATGGGGCAGGGGGTCGTTTGGTACACGGGGCAGTTTTATGCCTTGTCTTTTATCGAAAAAACCTGCAGCATCGAGTTTGTACAAGCCCGCAACATCATCCTGATTGCCCTGGCGATCGCCACCCCGGCATTTGTACTCTTTGGTTGGTTGAGTGATAAAATTGGACGCAAGTACATCATGCTGGCGGGTATGTTGCTGGCCATTGTCACCTATCGGCCAATTTACAAAGCCATGTATGGTTTGGCGGACTTGACTCAAAAGCAGGAAATCAGTGCCCAAACCTCAAATGTGAACAATAGTGAAAAGGTGGAAGCGGGAACCATCACCACTGCCGTGCTCAGCAAAGCATATACCGACGGAACAACCTACAAAGAAACGACCAAAACCACTCAATTGATCGATGCCGCAGCCACTGCCCCCGCACCAGTAGTCACCAAAGAAGTAAGGCTCAGCACGAATGGGTTTTGGATGATGATTCTCCTGATTGTCATTCAGGTCCTGTACGTAACGATGGTTTATGGGCCAATTGCTGCCTTTCTGGTGGAGATTTTCCCCACGCGCATCCGCTACAGCTCCATGTCGCTGCCTTACCACATCGGCAACGGGATTTTTGGTGGGCTCACCCCCTATATCGCCACCCGCTTGACCACCAGCATGGGTGATCCTTATGCGGG
>JAIXOO010000146.1 GCA_027486765.1 Saprospiraceae bacterium | reverse complement strand
CGGGTGGCTTTTTTCTGATCGCCCTGGGCAACATACAGGCCGTGTTTGAGGCGGATGAGGTTTTCATCCATGCCATTGCGGCGCTCCAGATCGTCGTACACTTTGAGGGCAGCGTTGAGCTCATTGGCTTTGACCAGATAAAAAGCCCACTTGTAAAAGTAACTGGATTGGGTGGGATGCTGACGGGTCAATTGTTCGTAAACGGCAGCGGCATCCTTGTATTGGCCCATTGCTTGTTGGGCATCGGCTTTGAGGATGCTGTACCAAACGTTGGAAGGATTGGCTGTAACGGCTTTGCTGACCCAAATGATGGCTTCTTCTGGCTGTTTTTGCACCATGAGAATCCGCGCCAATTCATAGGCTGCGGCTTCGGTATTAGGGAATTCGGTGAGGAGTTGTTTGTACAATTCTTTGGCTTTGTCCAGACGACCCAGCATTTTTTCCTTGCTAGCCTCAATCAGTAGGGCCTCACGATCTATTTCTTTGTTGCCCACTATTTCTTGCGCGTGCAAGCTGATCGTGCCCAAAAACAGTACAACGAAAATTAAACTCCTCATAGACCAAAGATTTGGGGTGATTACCCTTTTGAGAAGGTAAAATCACCCATATTTAATGCTTTTGGAACCCCAGCGTATTCACTTTGATTGCCCATCATGGATTGGCTCATGGATACATGCCGCACAATGGCTTCATTTTGAATGACACTATTTTCAATAACAGCATTTTCAATGCAACAGTTGCTTCCGATTGAAACGAAAGGACCAATCACTGAATTGCGAATTTGGGTATTTGGCCCAATATAACAAGGAGGGATGATTTTACTGTTTTGTAAGTCTACCGATGGATCGATCAATTGCTCGAAGTTTTCTTTCAACTCCAACACCCTTCGATTTGTTTCCAGCATGTTTTCCATGTTGCCACAATCCAGCCACTCTTCAATGGTGGCTTTGCGAAAACGAGTACCCTGGTTTTTCATCAGTTCGAGCACCGAAGTGATTTGAAACTCCCCTTTATCCTTAATGTTTTGATTGATGAGGCGTTCGACCTGATTCCGGAAATAGGCACCATCGCGGAAATAGTAAATCCCCACAATGGCTTGATCAGAGACGAATACCGGCGATTTTTCTACAAAATCGGTGATGATGTTGTCTTCATTGGCCTTTACCACACCAAAAGAAGCCGGATTGTCGACTTGTTTGACCCAAATCAGTCCATCCTGGGTCGTGTCAAAATTGAAATCAGCCTTGAACAAGGTATCTGCAAAAGCTACGATACAAGGCCCATCTAAACTTTCGCGCGCTTTGTAAATGGCGTGAGCAGGCCCAAGAGGCAAATCTTGCTTGTAAATGGAACATTTGGCGCCGATCAAAGCAGCAATGCCTTCCAGTTGGAGTTCTACTTCTTTCCCAAAATCGCCGACAACAAAGGCAACCTCTTCAATATCTTCTGAGCATGATGCATGAAAATCCTCAACAATACGCTGTACGATGGGTTTGCCTGCGATAGGAAGAAGTGGTTTTGGAATGGTTAGGGTGTGTGGACGTAAGCGTGAACCTCGTCCAGCCATGGGGATAATTACTTTCATGGAAATGACTTTTGGGGTCTACAAGTTTGTTCTTTTAAGGAGTGTGAACTGTTGAGCACGCTCAACCCACTTTCATCCTCAAATGATACAAACCTGTAGACTTTTTATCGCCCCTTAGTCTACAACCGTCACTTTTAGCATGTTGGTGCGGTGGCGGCGGTGCAAGGGCATGGTGGCAGTATTTACAATGATGTCTCCTTCCTTGATGACACCGTCTTGCTTCAAAATTTCGGTTACGTCAGTAATCGTTTCGTCGGTGGTGGTAAACTGGTCGTAATAATAGCAACGTACACCCCATACCAGATTCAGGGTCGACAACATGTGCTGTCGATCTGAAAAGATGTAAATTTCAATGGTGTTCTTGGGGCGGTAGCTTGATACTTTAAACGCGGTATATCCCGAACTGGTCATCCCCACGATGGCTTTGGCGTGAATGTCTTCCGCAGTTTTGGCGGCATTCAAACACACAGCATCGGAAAGGAAAGTACGCGATTGAGGCGAAGGTTGGGGGCGACGTGCGCCAATAAGGAAGTGCTTCTCAGCTTCCACAATGATCTTCGTCATGTACTCCACCACTTTTACGGGGTGCATGCCCGAAGCGGTTTCTCCACTCAACATCACTGCATCTGCACCGTCCAATACGGCATTGGCTACGTCGGTAGCTTCGGCACGGGTAGGAGATGGATTGGTGATCATACTCTCCATCATTTGAGTTGCCACAATCACGGGACGAGCGCGTTGCAAACACTTCTGGATGATCATCTTTTGGATATTCGGCACTTGTTCGATCGGCAATTCGATCCCGAGGTCACCACGGGCCACCATCACTGCATTGGATGCTTTGATGATTTTGTCGATGCGCTCAATGGCTTCGGGTTTTTCAATTTTGGAGATGATCTTGGCCGGGTGTCCTTTTTCATGTAGAATTTCGCGCAGTTGTTTCACGTCGGAGGCACGGCGAACGAAGGACAAGGCAATCCAGTTGACTGGCTGGGTCAGGATGAACGCTAAGTCTGCCAGGTCTTTTTCAGTCAAACAAGGCAGTGAAACTTTGGTATTCGGGAGGTTAACTCCTTTACGCGAGGACAAGATTCCACCGTAAATGGTTTTCAGTTTAACGGTGTCTATTGAGTTGGTTTCTACTACTTCAAAGACCAGTTTACCGTCATCTACAAGTACCGTTTCGCCCGCTTTTACATCTTTGGGGAAATCTTGGTAACTCATGTAGATTTTTTCCATATTGCCCACACATTTTTCGTTGACAAAAGTGACCACATCGCCGGGCTTGAGCTCGAGTGCGTTGTTTTCAATTTCGCCCACACGCAATTTGGGGCCTTGCAAATCGGCGAGAATACCGAGGTGCATTCCGTATTTCTCGTTGATGTATGTTACGTGGTTGATGACCTGTAGGTGATCGTCATGGGTACCATGCGAAAAGTTGAGGCGAAACACGTTCACCCCGGCCTTGGCCAAATCGAGCAGAGCTTCGTAGGTTTTGGAGGCCGGGCCGACCGTTGCTACGATTTTTGTGTTTTTGATTGGGTGCGCAATAGCTTCCATCGTTTGCGTTAAGGGTTGGATGAAAATAAAAGTTGGTTTAAAAGACGGTTGCACAAAGAAAATTATCTAAGGCAAACTAAGTGTAAATTTTACAATAAACTTTGGTGCAAAAGTACGTTTATATTGGAGAAAACAAAAACACTTGCAATGATTAGCACTTTAATTCCCAGTACAGGATCATGAGTTCCATCCTGCTGACGGGCGCACGCGCACCAGTAACACTAGAGTTGTGCCGGGCCTTTGCACAACAGGGGCATCGGGTATATTTGGCAGACATGAACTTGTTTCCGATTGCACGTTGGAGTGGATTCGTGGAGCAATACCTGCGGATTCCGCCCCCGGTGCAAGAGTTCGCTGCTTTTACCCAAGCCCTGAAAGATCTGGTGGAGCGCTATCAGATTGAACACTTGATTCCCACTTGTGAAGAAGCCTTTTATGTGAGCAAAATCAAGGATGAAATGCCTTGCCAGGTGTGGACCAGTGGTTTTGAGCTGATGGTGGAATTGCACCACAAGCAGCGTTTTTTGGATTTGGCTAAAAACTTTTTCCACATCCCAGCAACGCTGTCCTGTACCGCTTTTGATGATTGGAAAAACGCGGAGGCTTATGTGTTCAAGCCCGTTTTTTCCCGCTTTGCCAGTCAAGCCATCATTGGGCAGCCAGAAAATAAGTGCCAGGCACCGCGCAAAAATCCCCAGGATTGGATTGCGCAAGAGCGATTGGTTGGACAGGAAATATGTGTGTATTCCATTTGGCGCAAAGGGCAGATGGGGGGCTTTGCGGCCTATCGCCCCATGCAACGAGCGGGCAAAGGGGCCAGCGTGTATTTCGAGGGCTTTTTTCGGCAGGACATTTTTGAGGCGGTAAAAAAATTTGGGGAGCACTACCAAATTGAAGGGCAATTGAGTTTTGACCTGATGCTATGTGGCGATAAAGTGTATGTGTTGGAATGTAACCCGCGCTCAACGAGTGGTGCGCATTTGCTGGGGGTGGATTTGGCTGCCTGTTTTTTGTCTGATCGAGAGATCGTTTTGCGCTCCGCCAAAACCAAAGCCATCAAACTAGCCTGGCTGCTGAACCACCCAGGCTCGATCTTTTCCAGCGATTTTTCAAAACTGGAAGACGTCATCTGGCACCCACAAGACCAGCGGCCTTTTTTTCTACAAGGTTTGAGTGTACTTGAGCTGCTGTACCACGCCATTCGCCATCGTCAAAATGTATTGGCAGTCTCTACCCGGGATATTGAGTTCAATGGCTAAAGATTTCCAAAGCTTTTTGTATTTTCACGCTTCAAAAAATACCATTCATCATGTCATTCGAAGTAGAAGGAAAATTGCATAAGGTCTATCCATCTGAAAATAAATCGGGTAGCTTCCAGGCTCGTGAATTTGTCATTGAAGTGGAAAGTGGACAGTACCCACAATTCGTCAAATTTCAACTGGTGCAAGACCGTTGTGCCCTGATCGACGATTATACCGAAGGTGAAAACATCAAGGTTCATTTCGACCTGCGCGGTCGGGAATGGCAAGGAAAATATTTCACAAATTTGAACGCCTGGCGTTTGGATCG
>JAIXOO010000093.1 GCA_027486765.1 Saprospiraceae bacterium | reverse complement strand
TCCAATTTCGGCCAATCTAGTTCAGAATACACTGCATCTTTGGCGTGAGCAAAAGCCAATTTGAACTGCAATACTTCTTTCAAAGGGATGGCTCCACCCGTATGCCCCAGCGCAATGCGGGCATCAGTGTACGTCTTGAGCGACTGCCAGAGATCCGGCTCCACGGGTTTTGAGTATTGCTTTTTTTTCAACTGATGCCTTGAATAATTATGTCAAAAGTAAATGATTGGGCCTTAGCGGCAATTTCTGGCCTTTTTCGTCCAGAATTCCTTGCGCCAAAAGCCATTGTTCGAACTCTGGTGCGGGCTTTTTGCCCAACACCTTGCGCAAATATAAGGCATCGTGAAAAGAAGTAGACTGGTAATTGAGCATGATGTCGTCGGCACCGGGAATCCCCATGATGAAATTGCAGCCAGCTACACCCAATAAGGT
Organism: Saprospiraceae bacterium; assembly: GCA_027486765.1. Classification (GTDB taxonomy): domain Bacteria; phylum Bacteroidota; class Bacteroidia; order Chitinophagales; family Saprospiraceae; genus Haliscomenobacter. The sequence goes on along the minus strand of JAIXOO010000093.1, from coordinate 7,162 downwards.
CAACAAAGTATCCATGTCATCCTGATCGGCTTCGGCGTGGTTGGTGTAACATATGTCGGCGCCCATGGGCAAACCGAGCAATTTGCCACAAAAATGATCCTCCAAGCCCGCCCGGATGATCTGCTTGCCATCGTAGAGGTACTCCGGGCCAATAAAACCTACTACAGTGTTGACCAAAAAAGGGTCGAATTTTCGCGCTACGGCATAAGCTCTGGCTTCGATGGTTTGTTGATCCACGCCATGATGGGCATTGGCGGAGAGGGCCGAGCCTTGCCCGGTTTCAAAATACATGACTTGCTGACCAATGGTTCCGCGATTTAAGGCCAAGGCAGCTTCGTAAGCTTCTTGCAAAATGCTGAGGGTGATACCAAAACTTTGGTTGGTTTTTTCGGTCCCACCAATCGATTGAAAAACCAAGTCTATGGGCGCTTCCTGGATGATTTGTAGGGCGGTCGTGACGTGGCACAACACACAACTTTGGGTAGGTATCTGGTATTTTTCCCGCAAATCATTGATCATGTGGAGCAAGGTACTCACCGCCGCCGGGCTATCCGAAGCCGGATTGATGCCAATTACTGCATCGCCACTGGCATACAAAAGCCCATCGATGATGCTGGCGGCAATGCCCTTGGGGTCGTCGGTGGGGTGATTGGGTTGTAAACGGGTTGACAAACAGCCGCTAAGGCCAACCGTAGTGCGAAAACGGGTAACCACACTGCATTTTTGAGCCACCGCGATCAAATCTTGGTTGCGCATCAACTTGCTCACTGCCGCCACCATTTCGGGCGTCAACCCTGCGGCTAAAGCCTGAAGTGTAGCGCTATCAGCCTGCTCACTCAATAACCAATCCCGCAATTGCCCCACCGTAAAATGACTGATGGGTGCAAAAGCTTCTTTATCATGTTCATCGATGATCAGGCGGGTCACGTCATCCGTTTCGTAAGGGATTACGGCTTCGGTTAGAAGGGTTTTCAGGGGTAAATCGGCCAGGGCCAATTGAGCGGCAATCCTTTCTTCAAATCCGTCGGCAGCCAAGCCTGCTAAGGCATCGCCACTGCGCAAGGGGCTTGCTTTAGCCAATAAGGTCTTTAAGTCCTTAAACACATATACCCGCGAAGCAATGGTGTAGTGATAGGGCATTCCAAAAAATTAATTCAACCCAATGTCGAATTTTTTCCCTGGATTTAATAAAAAACCCGTTTTAAAACCCCATAATGGCATCAAAATGCCGATCTTAAGCTAAGCTTGAACCGGCTGGAACAAAGAGTTGCTGATTAAGTGGACTGAAAAATAGGTTCTGGGCATCGTATTTTGCCAGTGTAGCCAGTTCCCAATCCCAATTGTCGTCGGGTTCACGGTATTGGGTGAACCCTTCCCGTACCTTTCCCATAAAAGCTCCCGAAGTCCATGCTCCATCCGCTGAGGTATAAGCCCATCCCTTCGACCATTCGGGTACTACCTTGGCTGCAGGGGCTTGGAAATGGGAGATTATCCATGCTTCCAGCTCAGCATAAAAATCATTGGAATTCGGTGTGCCGGGTATGGTAAGCACATCGAACCAAACTGCGACGTCCCAGTTGTTTTTTTCTGTTTCTGCATCAGCAGACAGGCTAGAAATAACTGGTCTTCCAGCAGGGCCTCCTGTCATGGAAGGCACCTCATCAGGCCTGTCCAGACCAGTGACTCTAATTTCCATTGGACCATTCACAGGGTATTCCCCAAAAAAGCCTTTTTTCTGGTATTTTGCCAGTAAGGCCTCAAATTCCGTAGTGACATCAGCTATAGCCTGTTGCACATTGTCTCTGTTCATTAACACTGCATAACCATTGGCTGTGACCCGCAGTGTGGTGTCCTTGATGTAGATCATGGTATTTTTTGATGGGCCCCACAGGTCCCTTGTTTCGGTCAAGTCCAGACCTAAACTGCTTATTTTTTCCATGATCTTTCCGAATTCTAGAGTTAAGCCAGGAATACGGGTAATATCTTCAATAAATTTAGTGACCCATTCGGGCAAATTATCACTAAAGGTATAGTTGTTGGGTTCGGTCACCAATTTGGAACCAGAGGGTTGAATTGGTTCCACTGTCCATACTTTAAGCCAAGGATTATCGGTATAAGGGAACCAAATGATTTCGATACGGCCACTTTTACTCAAAAAATCGGCACAACTGTGAAGAGGAGGTGTAATCCCCTGCTGGTTGGCAAACAGCACTTTTTTATCGAGGTTGGTAATGCTCTGGCAGCGCAGGTTGAAGTTGTCTATAACCTGTAAAGTCACTTCCACGATCATAACCCGACCCAGTTGAGTGAGAAAAGCGGTGGTTTCATGGTCGCCTCTCAAAAATGTCTTTAAGCCGTACTGGTTGGGATTGGCACTAGTGGGGTCGGTGATTACTGCTGTCAGCGACAGGATACGGTTGCTCATAGAGCCATAGGTGGTGGCAAAATGATCAAGTGGTGGGGTAGGGATGGCGGAGCCATGCGCATTGATGGCCAACATCCCGCCAATGCTTAAATGACCGGGGGCAGGAATATGTGGAAAACTAAAACCAGGGGCGGTGCCTTTGCCACCAGGCTGTTTTTCCAAAAACTCCATCAATTGCCCCAAAGTAGCTCCCGTGCCTACTTTTACTGCTGGCCCTGAGCTGTCCGTTGCGGGAATCATTTGAATGCTGTTGAGCGATACTGTGGTGTCAACCAACAGGATTTTGTTATAATCGGGTTGTTTTGCTGCAATGGTCAATGGCGACCAGTTGTGGGCAATTCCCTTTGGCCTTACAGTGAACCCATTTTGAGCAGCCCAATTGCAGGCGGCTACCACATCGTCGGCATTTTTGGGGGTGCAGGTCCAAACGGCGGAGGCTGTAATAGAACCGTCCCAATTGGAATAAGCTTGCCGGCTGATCGGTATGTTGGCAGGAAAGCTATCTGGGCTCTTGATGTTTGATACTGATTCCATATTGACTGTTTATCAAAAATGTTTTGGCTGGCATTTTGCCTATTTGATAAGTCAAAGATTCAGAGATATACTTTCTAGCAAAAGCGTAAATATACGGAGACCATAAAACAGGTACTTATACCTATTGTTTCATGGAGTTTTAGCCCCCCGAAAATGCATTAAATACCAATGGAGTAGACAATTAATGAAATTTCAACTTGTCTTCATTTGTCTTGTTTTAGACATGCTCTAAGATCAGGTTCTTTATTGAATGCTAAAACTCTCCCGCACCTTCCCCTGGATAAAGCGCATGCTTCCCTTCTTTTGTGGAAAAGTAAAGTTCACCAGATTGCTCTGGTCATCATACAAGTCCATCAAAAAAGAGTCGGTCAAATCCACCGACTTGGGCTTGGGAACGTTGAGGATTTCTACATACATCCAACAAGCCACATCTTCGTATTCCTTGCCCAAAAAATTGGCTTTATAGGCTTTGCCGTTAATGAGGAGTTTGAAATGAGCGGCCAGGTACTCAGCCAGGTAGCGGTCGGTTTCGGGGTGCTCCTGGGGCGTGCCCATTTTCAGATTTACCTCTTTGCCTTTCGCTTTGAGCGATTCTTCAATGTGCCGCTCCAGGTCATCCATAAAAATTTTATGAGTGACTTGAATGGACTTGCTTTTTTCCTCATAAACGACCTCGGAAAGCGTTAAATGGATAGGATGAAAGTTCCAAGCCCAAATGCTTAAGCACAATCCGATCAATATACTTTTCATCTGACTATTCTTTTTAAAACTGTGAAGCAGTTTTGTGGTTACAAAGATACAAACGCCAAACGTCTCCGCCATGGGTTCTAACGTCGATAATCGTCAGGTGCTGAAAGATAATTGTTAACTTTGACTACTTTTTTATCACCACGGTCACATTTTCCCGCCAATGGGGGGAGAAGCATACCCGACTTAAGGTGTATTTTGCAGTTTAGAATTGTTCATTTAGCATCCTCAATCACAAATGAGACGGATAAACCAAATTGTAACTTTGGTTTTGTTGTTGGTAGCCACGTTTACCTATGCGCAACAAAACACCGATCAAAGCAAATTCCGCCAGCTTGGCACGGAATTACCTACGCCCAACACCTACCGCACCGCCTCTGGCGCGCCCGGTGAGTCGTATTGGCAACAACGCGTAGATTACGACATCAAAGTAGAGCTCGATGATGAGAAGCAAAAGATCAAGGGCTCGGAGATGATCACTTACTTTAACAACTCACCACATCCGCTGACTTACCTCTGGTTGCAGTTGGATCAAAACGTGGTTCACCCTGAATCGGATACGTACAAAACTGCCACCAACAAATTGGGCGAGCGCGTCAGTGCTGGTCAATTGAATGGCATGCTGGACAATTCTTTTGACGGTGGTCACAAGATTGAATATGTAAAAGACGGCACTGGAAAGGCCCTGAAATTCACCATCGTCAAAACGATGATGCGGGTTGATTTGCCTACTCCACTGATTGCCAAGACTGGCAAAATCCAATTGCAAATCGGCTGGAGCTACAACATCAACGACCGTCAAAACCCAGCTCTGGGTGCCGATTCTCGTGGTGGTTACGAGCTCTTCCCCGAAGATGGCAACTACCTGTACACCATCACCCAGTGGTTCCCACGTCTGGCCGTTTACGACGATTACAATGGCTGGCAGCACAAGCAGTTCCTGGGTCAAGGTGAATTCACCCTGCCTTTTGGCAACTACACCGTTGCCATCACTGTTCCTTCCGACCACATCATTGCTGCAACGGGTGCCCTGCAAAACGCTAAAGATGTATTGACTGCCGATCAAATGAAGCGTTTTGAAGAAGCCAAAACTGCCACCAAGCCCGTCGTGATTGTGACCCAAGCCGAAGCGACGGAAAAGGAAAAAACCAAAGCCAAGGACAAAAAAACCTGGGTTTACAAGGCTGAAAACGTGCGCGATTTTGCATTCGGTAGCTCCCGTAAGTTTATCTGGGATGCCATGGGTGTCAAAATTGAAGGCAGCCCGGTTCCTACCGTGATGGCGATGTCTTACTATCCAAAAGAGGCAAACCCACTGTACGGTCACTTGTCTACTGAAGCTGTAGCGCATACTTTGCGGGTATACTCCAAGCACACCATTCCGTATCCATACCCCGTAGCGATTTCTGTAGAAGCTTCCAACGGGATGGAATACCCGATGATTTGCTTCAACTATGGTCGCCCTGAAAAAGATGGCACTTATTCCGAGCGTGTCAAATACGGCATGTTGGGCGTAATCATCCACGAAGTAGGCCACAACTTCTTCCCGATGATCGTCAACTCGGACGAGCGCCAGTGGACCTGGATGGACGAAGGGTTGAACTCCTTCTGCCAATTCCTGGCGGAGCAAGAGTGGGACCGCAGTTTCCCTTCCAATGGTGGCCAAGCGCGCAACATCGTAGGCTACATGAAGGCTGACAAAGAGGTGCAAAACCCGATTATGACCAACTCCGAATCCATCATTCGTTTTGGTCCCAATGCTTACACCAAACCTGCCACTGCACTCAACATCCTGCGGGAAACGGTAATGGGACGCGAGTTGTTCGACTTTGCCTTCCGGGAATACGCCCGCCGCTGGGCTTTCAAACATCCTACGCCTTACGACTTGTTCCGCACTATGGAAGATGCTTCGGGAGTTGATCTGGATTGGTACTGGCGCGGTTGGTTCTTCACCACCGACAACGTGGACATCTCGCTGGACGCCGTGACGGAATTCCGCATGGATACCAAAAATCCAGAGATCGAAAAGCCATTGGCTTCCAAAAAATCGAAAGAGCAATTGGAGCGCGATGTGACCTTCCAAAACAACAAACGCGACCTCGCGACTACCGCGGTAGAGCGCAACGAAGCTTTGAAAGACTTTTACAACAGCTACGATCCCAATGCTCCGGCACCAACCGATCGTGAGCGTTACGAAAAATACCTGGCTAGTTTGAGTCCAAAAGAAAAGGCCATTATCGAAGCCAACAAAAGCTACTACCAACTGGATTTGTCAAACCAAGGTGGTTTGGTGATGCCGCTGATCATCAAGTTTGAGTTTGAAGATGGCACCAGCGAAACCCAGCGCATTCCGGCTGAAATCTGGCGCCTGAACGATAAAAAGATCAGCAAGGTATTCGCCTTTGCCAAACCCGTGAAGCAGGTGATCCTCGATCCACAGGAAGAAACTGCTGATGTGAATACCGAGAACAACTACTATCCACGTCGCCCAATTCCATCTCGTTTTGAAGTATTCAAACAAGAAGGATTTACCCGTGGTGCCAGCATGGGGTCCAACCCGATGCAGCAAGCACAACAGCAAAAGAAAGCAGGCAGTAATTAACGCCTAAATAATACCTGAACCGAAAAGCCTGGCCGATGAATGATCATTTGCCAGGCTTTTTTGTTTATAAATTGGACGTAGTGAGTCATCCCGCAATCCAAAAAAACACCTCATGTCGTATAAAAATGTATGAAAGTTTCTATTATCATCCCTACCCTCAACGAAGCAAGCAATATTGCAAGATTGCTTCAGCACATTCAGCAAAACGCCGGACCTCAGTTGCTGGAAATCCTGCTGGTGGACGGCGGCAGCACCGATGATACCGTAGCCATTGCACGAGCAAAAGGGGCACAAGCCATTCATTGCCCAACCCGGAGTAGGGCTGCACAAATGAATTTGGGTGCAAGGCATGCCCGAGGGGAAGTCCTTTATTTTATACATGCCGATACCCTTCCACCACAAAATTTTCTCGAAGCCATACACAGCGCCCTTGAAAATGGACTGTGCATGGGTTGTTTCCGCTACCGATTTGACTCTTCCAGTTGGCTATTGAAATGCAATGCCTGGTTTACCCGCTTCAATTTCCTTTGGTGTCAGGGTGGAGACAAAACCTTTTTCATCTTTGCCCATACCTTTGCTGAACTTGGCGGCTACGATGAAAAATACGTCATCATGGAAGAATACGACTTCATCCGTCGGGCGCGCAAAAAGTACCTCATGCCGACTTTGCCCCAAACCGCTATTGTTTCAGCGCGAAAATACCAACAGAATTCCTGGCTGCGGGTGCAGTTCGCCAATTGGCTGGTTTTCAATCTTTTTAGAGTTGGATTGGAGCCCATTCGCCTGAAAAAGATCTACAAACAAATTTTAAACTAGCCCGTTCTATTCCCGAACTGGTCAATTTTTCCTTTTTT
>JAIXOO010000224.1 GCA_027486765.1 Saprospiraceae bacterium | reverse complement strand
GGGCGATAAAAAAATAAATGTTCATTTTGCCAGAGGATTAGATAAGTAAACGGTTCAATTTAAGTGTCTTATCTAATCCTCTGGCTCAGGAAAAATGAACATTTATTTTTGCCCCACTAAAAATGCTAAAATACTTTTAATTTGGTCAATCCAAATTGTCATTATGGACATTCTATTTTTTGCTTTTGCCAATGATCGAGACAAACCACTTCCTGCATTGGAAGCAGAGGATGAAGCGATTTATAGCTTATTGGCCCCCAGACAGGCTCAATCTCATTTTGTCATCCACCGAGATCAATCCGTTTCCATTGAAAAACTGGCCGAATTTTTAATCCTGTACCGCAACGACATTGTGCTTTTTCACTACAGCGGCCATGCGGGTAAAGATCATCTTTCTCTGGATGATGAAACGGCAAGTGCTTACGGAATTGCTGAACTCTTGGGCAGTTGTCCCAGGTTGCAATTGGTTATCCTTAATGGCTGTTCGACAGCTGGCCAGGTTGGACGGCTTTTAGAAAAAAAAGTCCCTTTGGTCATTGCTACAAGTTCGAGCATTGAGGATGAAAAAGCAAAAAACTTTGCCATCCAGTTCTATCGTTCCCTTACCCAATCTGATACCATTCATCAAGCCTTTGACGCAGCCAGAGCAAAGATACTGACCATCAACGACGCAATTCCTTTTTATCGGGATACTTCATCGTTTGATGCTCCAGAGAACCCAGTATGGGGTATTTTTCACGCCCAGGATGTGAATGATACCAGCGTCTGGACTTTGCCGTTTGGATCCTCTCAAACTTTTGGATCATACACTGTCGTCAATGATTTATTGTTGAATACCCTCATTGCGGCGTTGGCTCCATTTAATGTAGAAGTCAATCGAATTTGGGAGCGAGAAGCAGAAGGAGAATCAAAAAGTATCCTCGACAAACGAGAAGCGATCTTAAAATGTTTGCCTCACCCGATCAGCGAGCAAGTCCGTAAATTATTGGTTCCGGGCGACGCTGGTGGCCAAATCTATTACGATCAGGCCGGGCTTCCTCGCTTGAGCCAGATGGCTACGGTATACGACACCATCATGGAATTGACTGGATTTATTTTGCTCGCGCAGTTGTGGGAAGCACTCTCCCATAGTGATGCGCTCAAAATAGATGATGAAGTCAAAAAACAAGTAAAAGCCTTTCTGCGCCTAAATGCACTTGAGCGCGAGCATTTTAATTTTATCCCACTCATCAAAGCCATCCAGAAATTTTTGAATGACAATCAAATCAAGTATTTCATTGATGAATTAGAACACATTTCGGGTGTATTTAAAGAGGGCGAAGTATTTTTTGAAGCCTGTCAGTTTTTGGATTCCATCAAGGAAAAAGTTTACGCTAAAAAAATAGGAGACAAGGATGCCATTTTGCTCAGTACCTTAGCTGAAGAAAAACTGGCTCAGGTATTGCAAGAGCTGGGATTCATTGCCCGCTACACCTTTGCATCCGTGAAAAACATCGGTGTGGTCAAATATCGACATTCTAAACAAGCGAAATTCAAACACCACCTGGTAAAGCTTGTTCAACGCTTTGTGGGCCTGGAGGAAGAAGTCAAAATCATGGAAGACTTTATGGATACGGCTTCCATATTATTGATCAAAGAGCTGGAAGATTCCACGGAATTTTTAAACCTCAGCCCCTTTGTATTGGATGAAAACGCTTTTGATGAAAAAGCTACGATTGCTAAGCTGTACTACTTTGACCAGTACAATCGTGACAATGACGTCTATTCGTATCGGCATGTATACAAACCCCAGGATCCACGCTTGATGATTTCCAACCAGCTCAATTACCGCATCGTTAAAGTACAGTTCGAGGCATTTGCTCAGATGTTATTTGATCACCCCATGCGACAGGTGCTATGAGAAGTCCTTTCAAATTTCTTGATGCGTATACCTATCAGGATCACGCCAATTTTTTCGGGAGAGAAGATGAAACGGAGGCTTTGTACCGCATGGTGTTCAAATCTACCCTGATTTTGATCTACGGTTTATCTGGCACTGGAAAAACCAGTTTGGTGCAGTGTGGATTAGCCAATAAATTTGATGGGCCAGACTGGTATCCTTTATTTTTGCGTAGGGGGAATGATGTGAATGAATCGCTTGATCTTGCCCTTCAACAGGCTTTACCCGCAGATTCCCCTCCGCTGAATACAGCTTCAGAACGCGTGTCTTTTTTATTCCGTTATTACCTACGGCCGGTTTATCTCATCTTTGATCAGTTTGAAGAATTATTCATTTTAGGAACTGAAAAGGAGCAACACAGTTTGGCTCAAACGCTACTGCAATTGACCCAAATGGAGTCAGCCTGCAAAATTATTTTGATCGTTCGGGAAGAGTTTATTGGTCAGTTGTACAACCTGGAAAAATCCTTGCCCAACTTATTTGACTTTAGGCTCAGGGTAGAGCCAATGAGTTATTCTAAAGTAGGTGAGGTGGTGGAGAAATCTTGTGTCAATTACAACATTCAGATTCAGAAGCCAATAGAACAAAGCATCAAGGCCATTTACGATAATATTTCCGGTGGAAAATCGGGTATCCAACTTCCTTATCTACAAGTTTATCTGGATCAATTGTATCGAAATGTTTTTTCGAAATCACAGGTAAGTCAAGATTTGACAAACGATGAAAGTTGGCCAAAGCTGGCATTCAATTTAATTGAAATTAAAGACTTAGGTGACATCGAAGATGTTTTAGGGCGCTTTTTAGATGAGCAAAAATGGCAATTGCAAGCCAGCACGAAGCAAAGATTCCCGGATGTACCCGATGATGATGCGGTAAGCAGTGTGTTGGACGCTTTTGTCACGCCAGAGGGAACCAAACGCCCGGTACTCTTTACAGGTAGTGAAGACCGATTGGTATTGGAAGCCCATGTAGCCCAATGGCTAAACAACATTCCTGCAAAAACACTGAGCTACATTATCCATCAGTTGATTGCCCAAAGAATCATTCGGCAGACCGAGAGCTCGCTTGAATTGGCACACGATACATTGGCTTTTTTAATTGATCAAAATAGAAGCGAAACGCAGCGTAGGGTCAATGAAGTGCTGTCGCGGCTGTTGATTGCACACAAAGAGTATTTGGAGACGAAGGAAAGTTTGAGCAGAAAACAAGTCAACGTTCTTGAGGAGCTGTGGCCAATGTTAAAAACCCGCCTCAGCCCAGATTTGCTGGCTTTTGTGGAACAAAGTAGAGCTGAACTTATCAAAAAAGAAAAGGCGGAACTCTTGGCCGAACGTGAAAAAAGACAGCGGGCCACCCGTGCAGCAGTAGTGGCTGTCGTTTTGGCTGCCTTGTCTATCGCTGCCTTGATTTTTGCCATTGTCAAAGCAGAACAGACCCGGAAGACAAAAAATGAATTGGCAATTGCTTATGTAAATAGTCAAATTCAAGTGGCACATACCTTGAAAGTGGAAGGAAAGTATAAAGCAGCGCTGAAAAAGCTTCGCGCAATTGATGATCTGAATATAGGCATCGCTCAACCCTTGCAAGATACAGTGGGGAAATTAACCCAACAATGGGGAAAATTGCAAAAATTGATTGAACAAGCAAATGCAGCGAATGAAGCTTTGGATTACCTGAAAGTGATTGAGTTGTATCAACAAGCACAAGGAATTAGTTACGATGAAAGGGTAGCTGGTTTGATCAAAGAAACCAAAAATAAAGTAGAGTCAGCTTATCAGCAATTGATTGACAGTGGAAATTCTATGGCCAATGCTGGTTATCTTGACCGCGCCAGGGAAAGTTATGAAAAAGCATTACGGCTGAAGCCGGGGGATGTGCTGGCTAAGTTAAAATTGGGGAAATTAAAATAAGTCGAAATTATTTTTGTTTATCTCGGGGGTTTTAATATCTTTAGTAAGTAAATTTAAAATCCCCTAGTTATGAAACTCTTCTACGCTTACAGCAAGTCTGTTTGGTTCTCTGTATTTTTTCTCCTTTATCAAAGTTCCCACAATCTTAATGCTCAATGTTCTTCTTGCTCAGATGATCTATCTGAAGGGACGCTCATTTCATGCGATGATTTTGAAAGTTACACCGCAAATAGGGCCTTAACCAGTAATTCAAAATGGAGAGGCTGGGTGAATGCTTCCGATTTTCCTAATGTACAGGTGTTAAATGGTTCAAAGGTTATTAACATGAGCTATGAAGATATTCCGAATAGCAACGACGATTTTGATCCAGACATTATATACCGTTTAGGAAATAAAAACAGCGGACGGCACCGCCTATCCTGGGATATCTTTATAAATACCAATAAAGAAGGCCATTTTGTGATTTCGCACGATAGCCAAAATAGTAATGGCCGGGAAAATGAAGCTTTTTCTGTCGATTTTAAAAAGAGTGGAAAAGCATTTTTAAGCATTGGTGGAAAAGTGAAACAAGACAGCTTCAGTTACAATCCAGGCTCCTGGAATCGAATTGTTAATATCATTGATATTGACCAGAATCGTGCTGAGCTATGGATAAATGGCCAATTTATACGTACTTGGGCATTTAATTCAGGTAGTTTGATCCCTAACAAAAACTTAGGAATACTTAGATTTTGGACGCAAGGCCGGTCTGATTACAGCTATTTTATCGACAACATTTGTTATTGGCAAAAGAACATTTTCCCATGTAACGGCGGTATCACTTTTGATCAGGTATGTGTCCAAAATGGAGCAAATTATTTGACTTCAAGAGGAGCTGCCTGTGACCTATATACTTCCAAAGAGTATTCACAAGGGAGTTGCGAACGCATTTGTGACTATGCGCGTAAATTTATCGATATTGATGCACCACTCCAATCAGGAAAACTAAAGCATCAAGCACTTCCTTTATCGGTTCAGCAAACGTCTTGTGTATTTGACTTTTTTGGGTATATAGCCCCAAAAAGAATTTATGGAGATGTTTTCGCAGTAAAGCTCCGTGGTGGAAGGTATAGTATCGCCTGGAAAACGGAGAACGGCAAAAAATCTAAAGCCTTCTTATTTTCTTGTTCTTGTGCTGGGGCAATTTGCACTCAAAGTTGTGTGCCAGAAGATGAATTCAGCCTTCCTTACACCGCTCAAACGGGAGAAAAAGTCGTTTTTTATAATGTCGAGAAAGCGGGCTATTATTATGTTGCCATCATATCCGACGAGCCTATAGACTATTCAAATTTCAACATTACCTTCTGTCCTCCCAACCGATTAACAGATCCTGCCTTACCAGAATTGCGTACCCCCACTGAAACATCAGGTTGTGGCCCTTGCCAAACCCTAAACCCTATTGTGTTCACCAACGATACCACTTTTGTAGGAAGTTTCACCGGTGAGGGAAACAATTTCTCAGAATCAAGCGAAGTATACCAGGATTGCAGAGGAAAGAGCGCACGAAGTTATGAAGGAGAAGACATCGTGCTAAAGTTTAGTTTATCCGAACCGAAGATTATGACTCTTTCCGTAAACTGTAGCTCTCCCATTGGTGTCTTTTTGTACAATTATGCCTGTGGTAGAGGCTGTTTAGATATAGCGGAAAGCCCAGATCAAGGAGGAACAGCAGCGATGGCCCCGATCCTGTTACAGCCGGGAGAGCATTACATCATTATTGATAAAGACACCAAATTTGGTGTAGGGGCAACTCGATTTACCCTTGATTTGAGGTTCCAGGGGCAGTCTACCCCTGATTTTGTAAATGACGATTTTAATTGCCCTAAAGAAACCGTGAACCCTCATCAAGTTCGCATTCGATCAGTTGGTGCTTTGTTGTTAAATGAATTGAGCTTGACCAAAGATGATCGGATTAATTTTGTATACGATAAAGGGCAAAACAATTACCAATTGGCCCAAGGCCAGTATTGGAATGGCCAAGAATTAGTGTATAATTTTTTTGCAGATAAAAGCGGTGATCCCCTAAAATGCAGTTACGCCACTGGCGATTCCTTCGAAGTCCGTATTGTTAACCAGGGCATCATCAAATACGCCAAACCGAGGTATAATTCAGGGGCTGAACAAGTATTTAAATCGGGGGCACAATCTGTTGTGAATGGCTTTACCCAAGTTTCTCAAAATAGCTTTATTGTCGATACAAGTCCTAGAAGGGTAAGTGCTGTAAAAGGGGACATTCTTGTCATTGCACTTGTGACAAGTAGTAGCGCAAAATGGACCATTACAAATATTCCCACATGGTTGAAGGTGGAACCAACGTCGGGGGTTGGAGATAGTGACATAACCATTACTGCTTTGAGTGATAATCCAACAAATCAGTTTCGAAAAGCCGATTTGCGGTTCACCAACGCTGAACAATATTTAAGAATCCTAAGCATTGAACAAAAAGCTTGCACTACCGCTTCGGCAAACCTTGGCCCGGATATTCAGGTTTGTGTAGGTGATCCTTTGGTACTAAAACCGAGTGGACAAGGCAGCTTTAGATGGGGCAACAATTCAACTGCTTCAACTCTTGCCGTAAATACCAGTATTCCAGGAGCTACCTCCTACCTGATCACTGCGAGCAATGGAACTTGTTCTGCCAGAGATACCATCAAAGTTACCGTGAATGCTAAACCGGTGGCCAATGCAGGAGTGGACCAGGGCATTTGCTCAGGCAAAAGTGCTACACTTATCGCCAGCGGCGGGGGGACCTACAAGTGGAGCGTGAACAATGCTACAACGGCCAGCATTACTGTTATTCCAGCAGCGACTCAAAGCTTCATGGTTACGGTTACCCAAGGCATTTGCAGCGCTACCGATGAAGTAATGGTAAAAGTTAGCCCCAATCCAGTGAT
>JAIXOO010000460.1 GCA_027486765.1 Saprospiraceae bacterium | reverse complement strand
TGATCAAAGATAGGGCTTAGTTGGTAGATTGAAGTTTCGCTTTTATCCTTTTTATCTGTTGTTTATCATTTTTAGCTAAAAAATTATTGTTTATCAATAAATATTTACTGATATTTGCTTCGTCAAAAACAGTAAAGATGAAAATACGGACAGAACAAATTCTCACTTTTTTGAAAATTGTGGCCTGGTTGGCCTTCGTCGGGTATGCCATAAAAGCGGGGGCCCAGACTGTTGGTTTGGTCGTCGGGGTGATCAACCCTGAATTCAGCGAAAAGCTCTACGAGGTCAACCCACTGTTCCTCAAGCTCCGCCAATACAATATTCAGTATTTTGTGAATGCTATGTCGATGCTGGTTTTTTTATCGGCTACCACGGCTCACATTTGGTACATGGCGATTCGCTTGTTGTCAAAATTGAACCTCAAAACACCCTTTTCAAGAGAAGTTGCCAAAAGATTGGAGAAAATTGCTTTTGAAATACTCGGGCTTTGGCTAGTTAATATGGTGGGTATGACTTATCTCAAAAGGTTGGAAAAAACTACTGGGGAATTATTGGGCAACTTTGGAATCGGCGACGAATTTTTGTTGGTCGCAGCCATTGTGTACATTGTCGCTCAAATTTTCAAACGGGGCATTGAACTCAAAGAAGAAAACGAACTAACCGTATAAGCCATGCCGATCATTGTGAATCTGGATGTAATGTTGGCGCGTCGCAAAATGCAACTCCAGGAGTTGGCCGAAAAGGTAGACATTACCATCGCCAATCTCTCTATTTTAAAAACGGGCAAGGCCAAAGCAGTGCGCTTCAGTACCCTGGAAGCCATTTGTAAGGCGCTGAATTGCCAGCCGGGGGATATTTTGGAGTTTGTGGATGAGGAGCCATCACTAATAAGTATCACAAATAAAAAATGAGCACAAAGGACACAAAGGCAGCACAAAGAACACAAAGATATGACGTTGACGAGGTTTTCTACCCAAAATGAGGGTCAATAGAAACCAAAACTTGAGTGCATAGCTTGGTCAAAGTCTCGCCTTGGTGTCCTTTGTGCTTTTCTTGGTGTCCTTTGTGCTGAAAAATTATGTCGCTTTATGTTTTTCTGAAAAATTCGTGAATATTCATGTCAGTTTACAACCGCCGGCAAAATGTACTCCGACAACATTTTTGCCACCTGCGGATGCGCATAAGGCATGCCATAAGCAGTAGCGGTAACGACAATCACCAGCGGTAAATCCTTAAAAACCAGGATGTAATTGCCCCCATTGCCCGCGCAATAAAAAGCTTCGTAAGCCTTGCCATTCACTTGGAAGCTTTTATTCCAGAATAGATAGCCATAAAACTCACGGTCTCTTTCGGGGATTTGTTTCTGCTTGCTGAAGCTCTTATCTACCCATGCTTTGGGGATGATCTGTTGCTTGTTCCAACGCCCGCCATTTTTATACAGCTGCCCAAATTTTGCAAAATCCAGCGCATTCATCTGAATGCCGCCAGCTGTGTTCGGCACCTGTTGGGGGGTGTATTGCCATTGGTAATTGGTAATCCCGAGGGGTTTAAACAAACGTTCAGCGGCATAAGCTTCCAGCCCACCCTTGATTTGTTTGTTCAAAATATCACCCAAGAGCACCACCCCAGCCGTAAAATAACTCCACTCGCCTTGGGGTTTGTTGGGGTCAAACGGTAAATCCAGGGCAAATTTTACCCAATCCGGACTTGGGTACATATTCTCCTCATTCCCGGGGGATTGATCGTCGTTGTCATTGCCAGCAAAGCCCGAGCTCATCGTAAGCAATTCCCGGATGCTGGTATTTTCTTTGGGTAAGCTGAAATTGGCGAAAGATTTGAGTTGGTAAAAATCCTTCAGGGTTTGGATTTCATCCTTAAGGTAGCCGTCGCGGATGGCGATCCCACACATTGTAGAGGCAAAGGACTTGCCTACCGAACGGGTATCGTGCAGGGCGTTGCGGTTTTTCCCATTGAAATACTCCTCAATCAAGAGTTGGCCATTTTTGATCACGACCACACTGCTGATTTTTTTAAAAACCCCTTCATCAATGTTCCCTTTGAGTTCCTTGATTTTGTTTTGGTCAAAAGACGCTTTGGAAACCGGAAGGCCATTGTAAGGCATCACTTTAGTCAGGCTGACGGTAGACACATCAATTTTTGGATGCCGCAGCACCTCTAGCGCCAAATCTCCCGCCGCGATGAGGTCGCCAACTTTTAACTCAGCGGATTTTAGATAAGGCCGAATTTCCATTCTGAGCAAATGTTTTCCGTCGCTCAGGGCCGCATCACCACCGTTGTACAAGAATCGGTTCCAAAAAGATTCACTCCAGGACCCACCGCCTTTTTCATTGTCAACAAGGGGGCGTTTGAGGACCATTGCGGTGTCCTGCATCCTGGCCTGAGGTGCTCCTGGCCAAAGGTTACTTTGGTAGATTTGTTTGCCGTCTATGAAGAAGGTGAACTGGTAATTGCCAATTTTTACGAGGGAATCAGCAGTCAGGTCGGGCTCCAAGCGATGGATGTAATTCGTCAAAGAATTGTCCATAAATGCGACAAAAAAAAGATTGCTTTTATTGGTGAGGGTGTATGATTGTAGGAAATCTGTTTCCTTTACTGCTGAGATCGGAATGGATTTTTGGGTGAAAAAGATTTGACCAAGATTCTTTTGGTGCAAAGGCGTTTTTATACCTTCCGTTTTCACAAGATCAGGTACTTGCCCAAATAGCGAAAAGGACAGCACGACGCTGGTCAAAAAGAACAAACAAACAGCCTTCATTTTTTTAAGTTTGGTGATTTCTAAACAAAGGTATCTGAATGCTGATCGGGAAAATAGAATGAAATTAACATCAGGAAAGCAGCATTTTGCGGTAGGCCAGCGGGCTGATGCCCATCATTTCTTTAAAACATCGGATAAAATGGCTTTGATCCGCGAAGCCGCACTCAAAAGCAATGTCGGTTAAAGTTTGTTTCTGGTTGGACATCAGCGGCAATGATTTTTCAATTTTTATTTTCCGGATGTATTCTCCAAAGCTGCAATGGAAATACCGGGAGAAATCCCTGGAAAGATGCACCGGATGGATGCCTACTGCCTGGGACAACTGCGTAAGGGAAATGCTTTCGGTGCATTGGTCGTGTAAGAGATCGTTTACTTTTTTTACCCATAAAGGAATGCTTTTTAAAGTAGTTTCCTGGCTGCGTTGTAGACCACTCAAAGTTTGTAGCAACAATCCTTGAATGGATAAATTGCTGGCATTGTCGTTGAGTTTTGACTCCTTAAAAATTTTGTACAGCAGCAATTTGTGGTTGGGATTTGACACGAGGATGTTCCCTTGTAAATGCTGTAAGTCAAAGGTAAAACCGTTTGCCCATTTTTGTTCTAATTCAATATGGAATCCCCTGGTAAAACCATTTGGCTTGATGTTGTAATGAGGCTCCTGCCAATTGTGAAACAAGATGGTTCCAGCAGCACAATGATGAACTTCTTTTTTGTTGCCTTCAATTAAATTTCCCTGTAGAATAAAGGTGAAATAAGGGTTTTCGTGATAATGCCAGTCCACTTTGTCGTGGGTATATGCGGTGTTGGTTAAAGTAATGCCATCCAAATGGACTGTTTCCGTGGTCTGTCCATAAAATTGTCCCTTGGGCAAATGGTTCATGTATTGCAGCGTTTGTTAAAAAAAGGGCACTTATAATGATGTTGACAAAGATCATAGCTTTTTCCTATGAAAGCATCGTTAATATAAATAAAAATTTTGGAAAATTCCCTATTATTTTGTGCAAGCTAAAAATCAATCGCATTATGGAAAATAACAATGGTAACGGCGCAGGCAAGTGCCCCTTCTCTAGCGGAGCACTCAAGCAGAGCGCTGGTGGTGGTACCAGAAACCGTGACTGGTG
>JAIXOO010000164.1 GCA_027486765.1 Saprospiraceae bacterium | reverse complement strand
GCTTTTCAGTTCATTCAAGACCCCCTGGATTACATGACGGCGGTACACCATACCAATGTGGACCTTTACGAATACGTACCCATCAAAGATCAGCAAGCCAATGCAGAACTGGTCGCTTACCTGGCATATCAAGTTGCGCAACGTGCCGAGTTATTGCCCCGCAAAACCTTTAACTCGCCTATCCCCAGCTTACAAGGTAATGCACACTTTCAGGTCAAAGGTTTTTTGCAGGCCCAGCAGGTCAGTTTGGTCAGTGATTTCAACAACTGGAACATGTTTGGTACCCCCTTGGCCAAAACCCCGGATGGTTGGGAATGCCGCCTGGAGTTGCCCCCCGGTAAATACCTTTACAAATTCATCGTGGACGGAGATTGGACGGCTGACCCCAGTACACCCAGCGATAAACTGGTCAGAGACGGCAAAGGCCATGCTGGTTTGACCGAATTTTGGGTAAAATAACACCCTAATAGTGGGGCAAAATAAGTGTTCATTTTTCTTGAGCCAAAGGATTAGATAAGACACTTGAAATGAACCGTTTTACTCATCTAATCCTTTGGCAAAATGAAAACTTATTTTTTTATCGCCCCTTAGAGCAGAAGGGTACAGGAAACTCCTCACCAAATTATTCCTACTTTTAGGCCGAACAAAACAAAAAAACTATGTCAGAAGTCCAAATGGAGCAAACAATCGTCGCTCAAAACGAGGAGTTTGAGCGTGAGCCCGTGCCCCAATCCCAACTCAAGGGCTGGGGAAGTTTTTTGGGGATGTATGCCGGAGAGCACGTCGCCGGAACCGAATTTATGATCGGGCCCCTATTTCTCACCGCTGGAGTAAGTGCATTTGACCTCATCATTGGGCTCCTCCTGGGCAATTTTTTAGCCGTTTTGTGCTGGCGTTTTTTGACCGCAGAAATCGCTGTCAAGCACCGCCTGACCTTGTACTATCAATTAGAAAAAATCTGCGGCAAACAACTGGTCACCATTTACAATGTGGCCAATGGCGTTTTGTTCTGCTTTTTGGCCGGCTCGATGATCACCGTTTCGACCACGGCGGTGGGCATTCCATTCAATTTGCCGATGCCCGCCTTGAATGACACCATGCCCAATGGCGCTCCCTGGGTACTGATTGTAATCATTACTGGAGTGATCATTTCCATCATCGCCGCTCGCGGGTACAACTCCGTGGCGAAGGTGGCAAACTGGATGTCGCCCTTTATCGTCTTGGCCTTCATCGCAGCTGCAATCGTGGCATTGGGCCAATTGGAGGTGAAAAATTTCAGCGATTTTTGGAACATCTGGGGCGAGGGATCAGAGCCCTTTCCCGGGAAATTGAAATACACCTTTTGGCACGTGGCGATTTGGTCCTGGTTTTGTAATGCCGCCATGCACATCGGCATGTCTGACCTTTCGGTGTTGCGTTATGCCCGCAAGGCTAGTGCGGGTTGGACCACAGCAGCGGGCATGTACGTCGGGCATTATATGGCCTGGATTGCCGCTGCATTATTGTACGCAGTGTACCTCAAATCACCAGAAGCCCAAGGTATTTTGGCAGCAGGTGACGTACCGCCGGTAGCTCCTGGCCCGATGGCCTACAATGCGATTGGCATCTTTGGCATTCTGGCCGTGATCTTGGCAAGCTGGACGACTGCCAATCCTACCATTTATAGGGCGGGTCTGGCGTTTCAAGCCATTGTCCCCAAGTCTTCTACGTTTTGGATGACCATGCTGGCCGGGGGTATTGCTACAGTTGCGGGCATTTTCCCGGCTTTTGCGATGAAGTTGTTGGATTTTGTGGCACTGTACGGCTTCATCCTGGCACCCATTGGCGCCATCATTGTGTTTGAACATTTCTTCGGGGCCCGGTTTGGCATCATCAGCAATTACGCTGAAAAGGCAGGGATTTCTTTCAATATGGCAGTACTGGTGGCCTGGGTTTTGAGCGCGGGACTGTGTTATGCGCTATCAGTGACACAGGGCATCTTTTTGTCGTTTTTGACGCTGCCAGCTTGGTTGGGCTGCGGGGTATTGTATTTGGTACTGAGCAAGTTGTGGCAGAAGAAGGTCGCTTAATATAAGGTTTTGTAGTTGTGATAAGTATACAATTTGGTCTTTGCGTGGAACCTCCCGAAAGTGACAACCTTTCGGGAGGTAAGTTTTGGTTAAAAATGCGCTACCACCCTAAACACATAGAAAATAGGCTATTTACAAAAACAATCACTAACTTTGGCTCAGAATCATCAGCCAGCAAATAGTTACCACTACCAAGACCACCCCACCATTTCTACAACCAAACTGCACTTCCATCATGCGCATTATCCTGAGCATTGGCTGCCTCTTGCTGGCAAGCATCCTTTCCGCCCAAAAAGCACCCGAATTCCTGAGCATCCACAATGCCCGTTGGGTCGATAGCACACTTGCGACCATGAGTCTGGACCAAAAAATTGGTCAGCTCTTCATGCCTCGGGGCAATACCAGCGGCAGGGGTTATGACCCACAAAAGCTAATGAATTGGGTCAAGGAATACCACCTGGGCGGCATCGTTTTTTTTGCTGGACAACCCAGTGTACAAGCCCGCATCACCAACGAACTCCAGGCAGCCTCTAAAATCCCCATGCTCATCGGCGAAGACCTCGAATGGGGCCTGGCCATGCGCCTGGATAGTACAGTGCGTTTTCCGTACCAAATGACCCTGGGTGCCATGCTGCTGAACGAAGGGCTGGTGGAAGCCATGGGCCGCGAGATTGGCCGACAGTGCAAACGGATGGGCGTGCATGTCAACTACGCGCCCGTGGTCGACATCAACAACAACCCCAACAACCCAGTCATCAACTTCCGCTCTTTCGGCGAAGACAAATACAACGTCACCCGCAAGGCCCTCGCTTACATGCGCGGCATGCAAAGTCAACGCATTTTGGCCAGCGCCAAACACTTCCCCGGCCACGGTGACACCGGAGTGGACTCCCACTACGACTTGCCCCTGATCAACAAAAGCAAGCAGCAACTGCAAGAACTGGAACTCTACCCCTACCAGGAATTGATCAAAAATGGACTCTCCGGCATCATGACCGCGCACTTGAGCATTCCGGCGCTGGATTCCACCAAAAACCTCGCCTCTACCCTCTCCTCCCGCATCGTAACCGATTTGCTGCGCAAAGACCTCGGGTTCCAGGGACTCGTCTTCACCGATGCCATGGACATGCAGGGTGCCGTGAAATACTACCCCAACGGCGAAGCACTGGTCAAAGCGGTATTGGCGGGCAACGAACTGATCGAGACCTTTGAAGATGTGCCCAATGCCTTCAAAGCCATCAAAAAAGCCATTGCCGATGGTTTGTTGAAAGAAGCTGATTTGAACCAAAGGGT
>JAIXOO010000275.1 GCA_027486765.1 Saprospiraceae bacterium | reverse complement strand
TCACCACAACTTCCACCCCAACACCAACGCCACCTTCGACAAATCAGACTCCAAAAACGGATACAACCTCAACAAATCCTTCTTTTCGTACCAGCGCAATTCGGCGCTGAATTTTTTGTAACTCATCCCGGCTCCGCCCGCAAATACATTGCCCCCACTGAGCTCGTACTGGCGGCCATCGATCCGGTTCATCGCGGAATTGAAACTCACCTCAAAAGCGTAGGCCGCACTCAGGGAAAAGCGCAAATCCTCGGTGATAAAAAAGTAATGCCGCAGCCCCGCTGGAACTTCCAGGGCCCGGTAATTGATCGAGGTCAGGTCACTGCGAATGGATTCGGTGGCAAAAAAACTTTGCAGATTGGGTTCGACAAAAAAGGCCCATTTGCTTTTGTTGAAAGGTAGTACAAACTCCAGATCCAGCCCAAGCCGAGGAGTTGCTTTTTGTGAAAAACCATCTACGCCCACAAACACAAAATCGGAAAAACTCAGGCCACTCGTCACCCGCACATTGAACAAGTCGCGTTTGATTTTTCCGTCGTAGTTCGTAAAACTCAGTCCCTGGCACTGGTGGTAAGCGATCACATATTTGATCAGTTCAGACTTGTAATATTTCAATTCCTGGAGGACTTCCGGGCGGGCTTGGGCACATTTGGCCTCCGCCAATTGCTCCCGAAACTCCACATTGCTGGCAATGGTGTTTGGATCAACAATGTATTTTTTGTACACCAATTGGCGAATGCTCTGGCTGGGTGTTTGATAGAAAAACAGATTGAGGTCGCCGTCGGAGTACTGGTACAAAGACACTGTGCCCTCGATCAAAACCTTCAAAAAAAGTTCTTCACTGTGAAAAACGGCATTGCCAAAATAATCCATCTTGCTGATCTCGCCACTGCTGCGGTCGATGTCCACTTTGGCGCGGATGTATTTGGAAAAATTGTACACCCCAAATTCCTGCACATTTTCAATGGAGGCGGAATTCGTGCGCGCGGTCTCCGTAGCGCGGTAGACAAAGGAGTTGGGGTTGTCGTTCCAGTCGGAGTTTTTGATCAGGCATTCGGTTTTGTTGCCTTGATTGTCGATGAAGTAGGCCCGCTCAAAACGGATTTGGCCAGTCAGGTTTAGCCCCAAAAAACACAGAAATAATGCAATTAAGTGGGTTTTCATGATGCAGGTTTTATCCATTGAATGATCAAAGCATTGAATGAAAATAAGCCAAAAGTGTTCAAAACCATTCGTCCCTACCTTCTTGCGCCTAAGGAATGAAGATCTTTTCCGTCACCCCGTGAATGCCTTTTTGAATGTGTACAAAGTGAATGCCACCGGGTGCATGCGCCAAGGGTATTTGCAAGCGCTGTCCCTGGGTTTTGGCTTCGGCCAGCACTGCACCGTAACTGTTCAAGACCCGGGCTTGTACCTGCGAGCCTTCGGGCGCAGTAGCTTGATCTATTTCCACATAAAGCATCCGCGAAGAATTGTCAAAATTGATTTTTTGCCACTGCTTGTCAATGCCCCGATCGCCCACCTTGGTCAAAGGACTACCACTGACCAAACGATCTGACAAATCATTCAGGTAACATTCCAGATTGGTGTAGCCAGCCAGCCCGGTAAATTTGATCGATAGCTGGGTGCCATTGTGGTCCTTCACACTGGGGTTCAAACCTTGGGCCGTTTCCCAGGAGTCGGGCATCCCGTCGCTGTCTGTATCCTTGGCGGCAGCTGGGGCGGTTGTAAAATCCAGCCGAAAAGCATCCTGGTAATAATCCCGACCATCAATGGGGCGGCTATCGATGACGTTGTCCAGTAGTGGTTGTTGCAGGCGGCGGTTCATGGGATCGCGGCGGCGGGTACTGTGCGGGTTAAAAGCGCCCACCGTGCTGCGCAAATTGGCGAGCAAATCCGCAGTGGCCGTATAAGTAATGGCAGGGTAGGGGAAGCGGGCGCTCCGCCGAACGGCTTTGCCCAAATCTTGATTGGGATGATTGGGTGCCGTGCAAAAATCGTTGCAACAGTAAAATAGCTCATAGTCGGCGTAATTGGGGAATCTGCTCAATTTGTTGCCGCTGACAAACAATTCATTGTTGGAAAAACCCAGCATCAGGTCGCGAAACATGCCATGGCACATGCTGCTGCGCACCACCGAGAGGTTGTTGACAAAATTGGGCAAAAGGCGCATCCCCGGCGCTTCCTGATTCGAAGTATAAAAACCCGAATTGTAATACATCTCGATTTGTTGGTCCCACAAGAGGTTGTTCGACAGCTCGATCCTCAGCGGATGTTGCAGGCAGGACATGTCGTTTGGGGCCTCGCCACTTTGTTCGCAGCTTATTTCAGGCATCCGCCCGCCGATGCGGTTCCAGATGTTGTGGTGGATGCTGATGCTGTCTTTGCGGTGCCCATTGGCCGAATAATTGAGCAACATCCCACCAAATTCGTAATGATCGCCCAGCGTTTCTGCCAATTGACAATACTGGATGCTGAGGTTGTTGCTGCGCGAAATTTGAATGGCTTCGTCGGTGGCATTGGCAAAGGAGCAATGGTCGATGACTACCCGGGTAGCTGCATCCAGGCGCAGGGCATCGTCGGCTACCCAGCCCCCACCTGGGCGGATTTGTTCGGTGGCGGGGCGGGAATTGAGGTGGCGGATGATGATGTTTTTGGCGCCGTTGTTGGGTTCATACCAATCGTCGATGATGATTCCCCGCACGATGATGCCCCCCGGTGAACTTTGACCAGCGATGTAACAGTCGCCCCAAATGAGCTCTGCCGCACAGTCGATGATGCCACTTACTTTGAATAAGATGTATTTCGGACCGGGCGTTGCCAAGGCTGCGTTGAGTGATCCGGGGCCTTCACAATTGAGCGTGGTCACATAAATGACCTGACCACCGCGTCCGCCAGTGGTGTTCAAGGCCCCAAAACCTTGCGCTCCGGGGAAAGCGGGGATTTGACTGGAAACAGTGACCTGGATAAACAAGAACAAACATAGAGAAGTCAGTATTTTTTTCATAAGTTCTGGGTAGGTTTGAGGTGGTCGTAAAAACGATTTAAGGTAATAAAGTAACGTAAAAAAAGAGCAAAGCTCTGGAAAAAATCTGCCGGGGGTTGGTGGATTTGATTAGATTTGGTACCATAAAACCAATAGCTATGCCAGATTTTGACGCCATCGTCATCGGATCGGGAATCAGTGGTGGCTGGGCGGCCAAAGAGCTGTGTGAAAAGGGCCTCAAAACCCTGGTCCTAGAGCGTGGCCGCAACATCGAACACATCAGCGATTACCCCACCGCGTTCACCGAGCCTTGGGAGTTCAAACACCGCAACTGGCATCCGCGCCAATACAAACAGGAAAACCCGCTCATCAGCAAGGCGGCGGGTTACAACGAGGATACGGCGCATTTTTTTATCAAAGACAAGGATCATCCCTACGTGCAGGAGAAACCTTTCGACTGGATTCGGGGCTACCAGGTTGGGGGGAAATCGCTGATTTGGGGCCGCGCTTGCCAGCGCTGGAGTGAATATGAATTTACGGCACCAGCTCAGTTTGGCTATGGCATCGACTGGCCAATTCGTTACCCCGATGTAGCCCCCTGGTACAGTCACGTTGAAAAATTCATCGGCGTTTGTGGGCACAAAGACGGCATTGAGTCCATGCCAGATGGGGAGTTTTTGCCCCCCATCGAATTGAATTGTGTGGAAAAAAAATTGCAGGAAAAATTCCTGGCGCACTATAAAAACCGCTACCTGGTACAAGGGCGTTGGGCCCAGCTCACCGAACCCAATGCGGTACACCTCGAACAAGGCCGGGGCCGTTGCCAGCGCCGCAACCTCTGCATGCGCGGCTGCCCCTATGGCGGATACTTCAGCTCGGTCACCAGTACCTTGCCCTGGGCCAAAAAGACGGGCAACCTGACCGTTCGTCCAGATTCGGTGGTTCACTCCATCCTTTACGATGAACAATCGGGCAAAGCCAGCGGCGTCAGGGTGATCGATGCCAATACCAAGGAAGTCATCGAATACAAAGCCCGGATCATTTTTGTCAACGCCTCCGCGCTGAACAGCAACCTGATCTTATTGAACTCCCAAAGCAAACGTTTCCCCAACGGCCTGGGCAACGACAATGGCTTGCTGGGCAAATACATCGGATTTCACATTTACCGGGGCTCCGCTCATGGCGAGATGCCGGGCTATGAAGACAAATACGTGTACGGCAAAAATCCGGTGGAATGTATCCTGGCCAATTTCCGCAACCTGGGCAAACAAGACACGGACTTCCTGGGCGGCTACACCACCTTTATGGGGGCCTACCGCGCCCGCCGCGACGCTGCCGAAGGCATTGGCGCCGACTACAAAAAAGCGCTTTCCGAACCCCGAGGCTGGGAAGTATACATGTACATGCAAGGCGAATCCATGCCCAACGAAAACAACCAGGTGCGGCTAAGCCCCGATCAAAAAGACCAATGGGGCATTCCCTTGCTGGTCACCTCGGTGGGCTATGACGACAATTCAGAAAAAATGGTCGCTGACTTTTTGACCCAAAGTCGGGAAATGCTCGAAGTGGCGGGTTGTCAAAACATCAGTACCCACGACAATCATCAAGCTCCCGGGCTGGACATCCACGAAATGGGCGGAGTACGCATGGGCCGCGACCCCAAAACTTCGCTGCTCAATGAATGGAACCAGTTGCACCAATGCAAAAACGTCTTCGTCACCGACGGTGCTTGTATGACTAGTACCGGCAACCAGAGCCCTTCAATTTTGTACATGGCGCTGACCGCACGGGCTGCCAATCGGGCTGTGGCGGAATTGAAGGCAGGAAAACTATAATTGGTTGAGGAGGTTGAGAGGGTTTAGGCTCCGCGAGCGACTTAGACAAGGACTTTGTCAAAATCGCTCGCGGAGCCTAAACCTTCTCAACCTCCTCAACCCTCTCAACTCTTCAACTTATCCCTATGGATCGCAGACAAGCACTCTACCAAACTTCCCTCCTCCTCGGCGGAACCATCATCGGCGCAGAAGCGATCCTGAGTGGTTGTTCCCCGAATCAATCATCGGCCAAAAGCACCCTGTTTCAAGCGGGCGACGAAGCGCTGCTGGACGACATTGCCGATACCATTCTGCCGGATACAACCGATTCCCCTGGTGCAAAACAAGCCGGAGCGGGTGCCTTTATGATGCTGATGGTGCAGGATTGTTATGAGGAGCGGGAGCAAAAAATTGTTGTGGAAGGTTTGAAAAAAATTCAAACTGAGAGCCAATCCAAATTCAAAAATACCTTCACTGCGCTCAATGCCGTGCAACGGTACGAACTGCTTTCTGCGGATGACAAAACTGCCGCTGAATATGAAGGCAGTAAAGCTGCCGACACTCCGCCGCACTACTTCACATTGATCAAACAACTGGCCACTTTTGCGTATTTCAGTTCGGAAATCGGGATGACCAAAGCGCTGCGGTATAATCCCATTCCAGGAAGATTTGATGGCTGTGTGGAGTACGCAGTTGGTGAAAAGGCTTGGGCGTAATCACTTCAAAATTCAAAACTCATGTACTCAGATTAACGTGAGTTTTGAATTAACTGCATTGACAATGAATAATGTGCGACTTCTACGAAGTCGTAAAAAACGCATTTACAACAAATTCTACAAATGTACGACTTCTACGAAGTCGATCTGATGACCTCGGAGAGGTCACATATTTGTAGAAAATGTTGGTAATTAGGTTTTTACGACTTCGCAGAAGTCGCACATTTTGCGCGGTTAATTCAAAATTCACGTCAGATTAAGGTGCATTTTGACCAAATTCTCCCCTTAATTGGCGGATGCAACACCTTTTAGATTTCCATTAATTTCAATTTGATGCCTTTTTAATTCATTGCAAATGCGCCGAATCGGTCTTATTCTTTTCCTTGGACTCCTGTCATGGCATCCGCTTTGTAGCCAGTCCAAAACCAAGCCCAACGTAGTGATCATTTATGCCGATGACCTGGGCTGGAAGGACCTGTCCTGTTATGGCAGTACTTTTTATGAGACGCCAAATCTGGATCGTTTGGCCAGGGAAGGCATCCAATTTAGGAATGGCTATGCTTCAGCCCCGGTATGCAGCCCTTCACGGGCCAGTCTGATGACCGGGAAATATCCAGTTAAAACCGATGTGACCGATTGGCTGCGCGGAAGGCAAGCCGATGGGAAGGCGCGTCCCTATGAAAAGATGATCGCAAAACCTATTGCGGATCAATTGGCTTTGTCCGAAAAAACCTTTGCCGAACTGGCCCTGGAAAACGGCTACCGTACTTTTTCGGCAGGCAAATGGCACCTCGGCGAACAGGAGCAGTTTTGGCCCGAAGCACAGGGCTTTCAGGTGAACAAAGGGGGGACGAGCAAGGGGGCACCAGTCGGTTTTAAGAATGACTCCACGGGTGGCTTTTTTACCCCTTATTTGAACCCACGTTTAGCGGATGGCCCTCCGGGGGAATACCTGACGGATCGGCTGACTGACGAGTGCCTGAATTTTCTCCAACAGCAAAAGGACGACGCCCCATTCGTTTTGGTCTATTCCTTGTATGCGGTGCACAATCCCATGCAGGCCCCGCGGGCTTTGGTTGAAAAATACCAGCAAAAACAGCGGCAATTGGGCATCCAACCCGATCAGTTGTTTCGAAAAAATGAACCCTGGATGGCTTTTGAGCCGGGCTGGAAACAGCGGACGGTCCAGTCCAATCCGGTTTATGCGGCGATGCTGGAGAACATGGACCACAATGTGGGCCGGATTCTGGATCAACTTGCCGCCTCCGGTCTTGCCGAAAACACCCTCGTGCTTTTCAGCTCCGATAATGGGGGCTTAAGCACGGCAGAAGGTAGCCCAACGACCAATGATCCGCTGCGGGCGGGGAAGGGCTGGTTGTACGAGGGCGGCATTCGGGTACCCGTAATCATGCGCTGGCCTGGAAAAATAAGCGCCGGGCAAATTTCGGATGTTCCAGTGAATACCATTGATTTTTATCCCACGTTTGCAAATGCCATCCGCCAGTCGACTCAAAAAGATCAGGATGTAGATGGTGAGGATATTCTGCAATTAATCGAAAAACCAGGGCCAGCTAAAAAACGAGCACTGTACTGGCATTATCCGCATTACAGCAATCAGGGCGGAAAACCCGGATCAGCCATTATCCAGCATCCGTTCAAATTGATCTACAATCATGAAGACCAATCGATTGAATTGTACAACTTGACCACTGACCTAGGTGAAACCAATAATCTGGCTCAGGCCAAGCCCGCAATTGCCAAAAAAATGCAGCATAAACTCCAAGGATGGTTGACCCGGGTCAAGGCAAAATTCCCGGATAAAAATCCTGGGTATGTGGATGGCGCTGTTGGAAGTAGGAGTGGGCGGGATGACTGGTAGTTTCAATGGAATTGAGGTAGGTTGATTGTCACCCCATTGCCTCGATCTAGCTTCGCGCTTGGACGCCTTCGGCGTAGAGCGACAACAATAGCAACGCGGACGACGCGGACGACGCGGATTTACGCGGATTTTGCTTTGCCTGCGGCAAAGTTTTTTTGCCACGAAGACTAAGTAGTGGGGCAAAAAACTGGCGGAATCAAAATGGTTTTTTCGTCGCTTTGTTTCTTTGTGGCCAATCTTAGCCCAATCGCGCCGAAGGCGTGATAAAAATCCGCGTAAATCCGCGTTATCCGCGTCGTCCGCGTTGCTATTGTTGTCGCTTTTGGCAAAAGAGGCGAAGCCTCAAAAAGCGCGAAGCGCATAAAACGTCGTGATCGTCGTGGTAAA
This sequence comes from Saprospiraceae bacterium, assembly GCA_027486765.1. Taxonomy (GTDB): domain Bacteria; phylum Bacteroidota; class Bacteroidia; order Chitinophagales; family Saprospiraceae; genus Haliscomenobacter. The sequence goes on along the minus strand of JAIXOO010000275.1, from coordinate 3,781 downwards.
TAATCATTTTGGCGCAGCCAAAACCTACGGACGTAGGCAACTACTACACCCCTCTCCGTTTCAAAAACGCCTCCACCACATTCCGCGCCAGCCGCAGTTGCTCCGCCTCCATTCCGGTATCTACTACCAATTCATCGCCGCTTTCGCCATTTTCGCCCTCATAGCGTTCGATCCAGAAACTGAAGTTTGACTCCGCTTCCTTGATGATGCACACGCGTTGTTCGCCTACCTGTACCCGCAAGAGGGGATTGCCATCCGCTGCTTCTTGGATGAGGAGGTAATCCGGGGCGATTTGAGCCAAAAAATTGACCCAGTTTGAAGTATGTTGATCCATTGTTGTACAATTTTACGTGGGTGAAGAAAAACGCCTTCAGCCACAATGTTAGTTCAAAATAAAGTATAAAACCACTAATAATGCCACCGCAACAAACGCCCGACCCGCCAGCACCTCAATGTCGACCCGCACATCTCTGGTTTTGCGGTTCTGAAAGGTGCGGCGCTCCGGGGCGGAGATGCCATTGGCCCCTTCAATGTAGCGCTCGGCCTGCTCAAACTGCTCGGCACGCTCGGCGTGTTCCTTCTCGCTGAGCTGCCCCTTGAGCTGTTGGAGCAGGGTTTTGCCTTGCTCCCGCGACAGGGGTTCATCCTAGCTCCAGGTAACCGATTTTTCTACGCCGTTGCCTTGGGCCTGGATGCGGCCCCGATGTTTCTTGGTCATGAGTACAGTGTTTTGTGGACAAATAATGAGGGTGAAAAGTTCCGTGAAGTCGTTTTTTTGTACAAAGTAGGGTGGGGGATGGAAGTTTGTTTTGGTCATGATTGAGGAATTTTGTTAATTGCGATTGTGGTTGCAGGTACCAGCGACCTGCTGCGCTTTGGGCAAAAAAATGCAGGGGTGCTTGCATCGTTTCGGATGCTCACCTGTGGTTTGGTTGCGCTTGGCTGTAAAGCAGATTTTGGGTAGCTTGTGGTACAAAGATAAGCACAAAATCTATTTAAATAAATCTTTTTTAATAAAAATATATTTTTTAGTGAAAAAAGACAGCGATTTGGACATGTACAGTCGAACCAGGGCAATCCTGAAGTCCCTAAACGTGGATCAGTATGCCATTGCCGATAAATTTGGAATAAAACAATCTTCTATCAGTCTTGCACTGAATGGAAAGAACGAAAAGACTTTTTTACGGATCGTTGCGCTGTTAGAAAAGGAATATGGGGTCAACTCAGCGGATATTTTTGAAGAACCCAAAACCATCAGTCAGGGCTTGCAGGAGCAGCTGGCCGAGATCAAAGCGGAACTGGCCGCGAGTCGGGAGGAGTTGAAGCAGGTGCTGGAGGGGATGGAGGAGTTGAAGGGGATGTTGAAGAAGTGATGATTCTTACTTGGATTCAAAAAATGGATAGTCGATAAATGGATTGGTCTTAAACGCAACGACCAGCGGCAGCGCCGCCAAAACGTCTGTAGCATCAGGTGCCAGATGTGGTGGTAAAGGTGCAGCGCACCGGAACAAAAATGCTGACGTTGCGGTGCGCTGCACCTTTGAACTGGAATGGTGCGTTAAAAGCTACAGACGTTTGGCGGCGCTGCCGCTTGGGGTAGGTCTGATTTGGGGAGCGCTTTATCTTAAAACCTCAGGATTTCCTTCTATTTGAGCTGTCGCAAATTTTGCGATAACTGCCGAACGATCCAATTCTCTTTAGTTGATCAATCTGCTTCTGGCAAATCCAAATGGTTCCTCTAATGGGTGCTTTGCTCTTTACGGTAATGGGTGACTGCTTGGTCTACATTCATGCCATAATGGGCTAAAGGGGCTCTGGCAGATTTGAAGAATTTTCAAAAAGTTGGAAGATTTGAAGAAAAAATGTCTGGATTTAGGCTGGAATGGCTTGAGGCAGCAGCTGGGTTGGGCTTGGGTGAAAAAGTAAAGCCTTGCTTTTCAGGGGTGTGAAGGAGCAAGGCTTTGGGTGGAAGGGGTGTTGTGGTCCCTGTAGGATTTGAACCTACGACCCCCTGATTATGAGTCAGACGCTCTAACCACTGAGCTAAGGGACCTAAAAAAAAGAAGTGTAAATATAAGCAGACTTGCCACATCGGGCAAGCATCTTAAATCATATTGTGGAAATAGTTGAGTATGTCCTCGTCTTCGTCCATTTTATCGATCAGTTTCTCCACGTCGGCTTTTTGCTCCTCGGTCAGTTCTTTGGTGACGTTGGGGTTGCGTTCAAACTCGGCGCTGACCAGTTCCACGCCCCGTTCTTCGAGGGCTTTTTGCATGGCGCCGAAGTTTTTGAAGCCTGCGTAGATCACAATACAATCGTCTTCGGGAAATAGTTCCTCCAGGCCGTGGTCGATCAGGTCCAGTTCCAGCTCTTCGATATCGATGCCTTCGGCTTTGATTTTGAATACACTATCGTGGGAGAAGATGAAATCAAAGGTGCCCGAGCTGGCCAATGCGCCGCCGTACTTGGAGAAGTAGCTGCGTACGTTGGCAACGGTGCGGGTGGGGTTGTCGGTAGCAGTTTCTACCACGAAGGCAACCTTGTGGGGGCCGTAGCCCTCGTATACAATTTCCTTATAGTCGGCCGAGTCCTTGCCCATGGCCTTCTGAATGGCGCGATCGACGTTGTCTTTGGGCACATTCAGGGCTTTGGCGTTTTGGATGGCAATCCGCAGTTTGGAGTTGGTCTCCGGGTCAGGACCAGCTTCTTTCACCGCGATGGTCACATCCCGGTTGATTTTGGTAAAGTTTTTGGCCATACTGGCCCAGCGCTTAAGCTTACGCCCCTTTCTGAATTCAAACGCGCGACCCATATCGTGTTTAGTTATTGATTCAATAAACGGCTGCAAAAATATCATCTTGTGGCGTAGGAGTAAAGGAATCGGGAATGTTTTTTAGCATTTCAATCAATTATCTTTGTGTAATGGAGGTTTACCGTACTGAAATACAGCCAAAAATCAGTCCATTGGGCGATCAGGGGCTTTTGCTCGACTGGGGTGGGGGGCTCGATCCAGTAGTTCACCAGCAGGTTCAGGGCTGTTGGCAGCGTTTGTTGGCGCTGGATTTGCCGGGGGTGCTCGACCTGATTCCGGCGTACAACACTTTGGCTGTCTTGTGGGATGTGGTTTTTTTGCTGAAAAATTATCCGCAGCAATTGCCATTTGAGTTGGTCAAGGCTTGGATTTTGCCGGTTTTGGCGGAGGAAGTGACGCACATTAAGGAGGTCAGCACTCGGACGGTGGAAGTTCCCGTTTGTTTTGATTCCCCTTACGCCCTGGACTTGGAGGAGCTGGCGGCGCAAAAACAACTGACTCCAGCGGCTTTCATCGAGCGTTTTTGTGCGCGGACGTATCAGGTGTACTTGTTGGGATTTTTGCCGGGTTTTGCGTACATGGGTACGGTGGAGGCGGAGTTGGCTAGTCCGCGGCGGGCGGTGCCACGTGCATTGATTCCGGCGGGTAGTGTTGGCATTGCGGGGGCACAAACGGGGATTTACCCGCTGGATTCGCCAGGAGGCTGGCAGGTGATTGGGCGGACGCCTTGGCGGATGTTTTTGCCGGAGCAGGAACCGCCGGTGAGGTTGAGGGTGGGGGATGAGGTAAGGTTTTATGCGATTGGGGTGGAGGAGTTTTTGAAGGAGCAGGAGAAAGGAACAAAGGTCACTGAGAGTGTCCAATCAACTGTGTCATTATTTGATATGTTGATTAAATCGTTCGCCATAAGTACGAATTAATTCCCGTTCGATGCTAGCCCATCCCAACACCATTTTGTTCCAAGAGGAT
>JAIXOO010000226.1 GCA_027486765.1 Saprospiraceae bacterium | reverse complement strand
TCATCGGGGCGTTGGTCGAGCAGGGCTTTGATGTTGCTTTTGGCCCGTCTGACGGCCAAGGTTTGAAATATTTCACCTACTGCGTAAAAAAGCATAACCGCCACTCCTTCCGGGTATTCCCCAATGGCAAAAGCGCCAATGGTGGCGATGCTCATCAGCAGGAATTCGGTGAAAAATTCGGCTTTACCCATTGCTTGTAGCGCATCCTTCAACACGGGAAGTCCGACTGGCAGATAAGCCAAAATGTACCAAATCAAACGAATGTTGCCTGAAAAAAAGTCAGGTTTGGGCAACCAACTGGAGTCGAATGCGATGGCCAGCATGAGCAAAACAAAAGAAATCAAAGCAGGCAAAAACAATTTGAAATTGCTTTCACCACTAGCAGAAGCATGGTCGTGATCGTGGCCATCATGGTCGTCGTGATCCTGGTGTGCTTCGGCCTTTTTGTTGATTTTTTCTTCCAACGTACAGCAAAGTTGTTTGCCGTCTTTGTCGTAGCGATGAACGTGTTTCGTAGTTGTATTAGCCATTGTTTTTTTTTATAAACAAATGAAAGCTTAGAATCTGCAATTGGGTGATTAGGCAACCATGCCAATGATTAAAAACAATAAAAATCCCACAAAAAAACAAGTCGTTTGAACTAAAGTTTCTTTTTCTTCATGGGCTTCGATGAGTAGTTCTTCAATCACTAAAAATAGCAAAGCAGCCAAACCAAAAGATAAGACAAATTCAAGCATTTCAGTCGATAGGTTTGCCAATAAAGAAATGCCGAATAAAGCACCTATAAAAAAGGTTATGCCTAATATTGCTAAAAGACCTAGGTTCTGCCTCGTCGATATGCCGCTTTTTCTAAAGGTAAGACTAACGGCAAGACCCAATGCAAACACCTCAAATGCCAGTGCAACGGATAACAATATACCTTCTTTGTTGCCTGCTGCAAAGCCCACCCCAAGTAATAAGCCATCTACCAATAAGTCAATTGCTAAAGTTACCAACAAACCTACCGGCAAAGTGCTTTTTACTGTCGCCATTTCGCTTTTATTTTCTATCTTTTTTGAGTAGTATTTGACTAAAAGCATGGTAACAACGCCCAGTGAAAAACCAATGGCCACTTCAACTGGAGAATGTCTTTCCATAATATCGGGTAATAATTCTACCGCAACTACTGAAAAAACCACACCCGCAGCAAAATGCAGAACAGTACTATTGAATGCGCCACTTGGCTTTTTCACCACCCCAACGATACCACCAATAACGATGGATACGACGGGTATCAAAGCATAAATAGAAACTTCGAATAGCGATTTCATTTTAATAGGGTTTTAAAATTGAGCCGACACTCAACGTATCGGCTCAGTTAAATGAATAAGAATTCATACCTCCCATCAATGATCGTGTCCGCCACCACCCTCTGATTTGGTCAAGTGGGATTGGAGGTAATAAGCTCCTTTGGTCACTATGTTTTGCTTGGTTTCCAGGGTTTGCAAAAGACTCACCTGCGCATAACCCAATTGAGTAGTACTGGACTTTACCTCAATCCGCTGAAAATGGTATTCATCTTGGTCTTTTTCTTCCAAAACAAAGATAAATTCCCGTCCATCCGCTTTGATGATGGCATCCATGGGTAATGCTTCTACGGCGTTGCTGCCTACATCAATCAGAGCATTGACGTACATGCCGGGAATGAGCATTTGTTTTTCGTTGACAATGTCGGCGTGAACGGCTACGGATTTGGTCTCACTTTCGAAGGATTTGCCCACGCTGAAAATTTTGCCCCGGATTTCCTGATTGTCCTGATTGGTCAACACGAAGCGCACCGTTTGGCCGGGTTTCACCTTAAACAAATCTTTTTCGTACACCAACAAATCGACGTGCATTTTGGAATTGTCTACGATGCTGAACAACGCTTTAGCCACATCAACTGCTGTACCGATGGTCACGTTTACTTCCGTGATGTGGCCGCTGATGGGGGCAGTGATGCTGATCAGGGGTGAATTGGAGTTGCCGCCAATTTGGATGTTTTGGCTTAAAATGGTGATCTGGGACTGCAAAGCTTTGATTTTAACTTCCTCCGCATTCAGCTCAGCGCTAACTTTTTGAAATACTTTTTTGGCGTTTACATTTTCATCGCTCAATTCTTTTTGGCGGGCGAATTCTAACTTTAAGTATTCCAAATTGGTTTGTGCAGCGCTCAATTGCTCGTTGAGTTTTGCCCGCTCCAGGCGCAAGTTGTTGTACGCCATACTTACCATGGTGGCCAAAACCTGCCCTGCTTTGACGTATTGCCCTTCAATGACTTTAATGGTTTTGATGTTGCCGGGCAAGGGGACGCTGACCTGGGCCTGGTTTTGGGGCGGCAGTTTGGTGTAGCCATTGGCGTTGATCACATCACTGAGGTTCTTTTGTTCAAAACCGCCCAATACAACACCTGCGGCCTGGTACTGAGCTTGATTGAGGTGGACTTCTTTGACCATTGGGTTCTCGGCATGTCCTTCCTCATCGTGCGCTTCCGTTGCTTCATGGTCGTGCCCATCCCCTTCGGCATGTACAGCAGCAGGGCGAAAGGCAAAATACAAGGATAGCGCAAGGATTGCGGCCAAAGCCAAGCCGCCGTATATTTTGAGTTGTTTGTTCATTGCTTTAAAATTTATTGGTTGATGAGGTATTGGATGGAAATCACGGCCTGGTTGGCATTGTTGATGGCCTCCAGGTAAGCTTTTTGAATGTCCAGGTTCGTTTGTAAAGCTTGGGCATATTCGACATAACCAATGTCACCACTTTGATAGCCACGGGTGGCATTGCTGACGATGGATCGGGCATTGGGTAGAGCGGAATTGCGGTAATACGCGATGTTGCTTTGCCAAAAGGTATACTGCCCGGCATACCCACGGAGTTGACTGTGCAATTGGGCTTGCAGGTACTCGCGATTTTTCTGTTGTGCCTGCACTTGCCAGTTGGCTGCTTCATTTCTGGCCCGGTAAGCCTTACCCCCAAACAGCGGCACACTGATGCCCAATTGTACACCCTGAAAACGAGGAACGCCATTGTAGTTTACGATTTGGCCATCTCTTTCTTGCGGTCCACCCAAAGACTGAATGAAGTATCCCAAAGTAAAATCGGGTAGTGCTTCAGTTTTGGTCACCTTTTTTTCGGCCTCCAGTACTGCAATTTGTTGTTGGGCAAACAGCAACATTGGATTGCGGCTCAACAAACTGGTGTCCACTGCCTCGTTGAAAGTAAGCGCAGTGTAGTTTGTTTCCGCAGGTGCAAAATCCGTGGTGGTATTCAGCCACTGCTGCAAGCGAAGCTTTTCGGTAGCGAGCAAAACCTCAGTTTGTTGAATGCTTTGCAGCAATTGTTGTTGTTTGGTCTCCGCTGTGGTTTTTTCCAATAGATTGCTTTCGCCTGTTTTCAATTTCAGCGATGCGCTGCGTACAAACTCTCGCAGTAAGCTATCTTCTTGCAGCAGTACCTTTTTCAGCGCTTGAAAATACAGCACTTGATACCAGGTTTGCCGAATTTGGTAGCTCAGCTCCTGTTTGCTAATGTTCAGTTGGCTTTGGCTGATACCTACTTTTTGTAAGGCCAAACTTCGCCGAGCTTTAACCAGAGCAGGATTGGGGATGTCCTGAACAATGGAGATGTTTTCGTCAAAACGATAACTGTTCGTCTGCCCCAACAAAGCACTAATGTTGGTTTTGGGAAACGTTGTCGCAGCCCCTTGTAGCGCTTGTTGTGACTGGAGCGCATAAGCATTGGCTTGCAGCAGTTGGTTGTTTTGGTAAGCCATTTCCAGGGCTTGAGGAAGCGAGATGGTTGACACTTGAGCATTCAAGGGACTCGAAAGGCCAAAAAACAATAAAAGTATCGCTGAAACGGAAGCGACTTTTTTTATCCTGCCTTTTAGCTTTTCTTCAAAAACATAGTACAGGATGGGCAGTACAATGAGGGTGAGTAATGTCGCGGTAAGCAAGCCTCCAATAACCACCGTGGCCAGGGGCTTTTGTACCTCCGCGCCAGCGCCATTGCTCATCGCCATCGGTAAAAAGCCCAGCGAGGCTACCGCAGCAGTCATGATGACTGGCCGCAAGCGAACTTTGGTGCCTTCTCTAATCCGTTCCAGTACATCGCTCATTCCTTCGGATTTGAGTTGGTTAAAATAACCGATGAGCACAATGCCATTCAACACCGCTACTCCAAATAAGGCGATGAACCCAACCCCAGCCGAAATACTGAAGGGCATTCCCCGCAACCAAAGCGCAAATACCCCTCCGATAGCCGATAAAGGGATCGCAGTAAAAATGAGCAGAGACTGTTTAATGCTGCCAAAAGTAAAGTACAGCAGTACAAAAATGAGTGCCAAAGCTCCGGGTACAGCCACGGCGAGACGTTTATTGGCTTCGACCAGGTTTTCGAACTGCCCCCCATAGGTTACATAGTACCCGGCAGGCAAATCCATTTTTTGCTCCAGAATGGCTTGAATATCGTTGACGACGCTTTTTACATCCCGGTTGCGTACATTGAAGCCAATCACGATGCGCCTTTTGCCCTCTTCGCGGCTGATCTGGATGGGGCCCGGTTCAAAATCAATATCAGCCAC
>JAIXOO010000073.1 GCA_027486765.1 Saprospiraceae bacterium | reverse complement strand
TCTACCGAATTCTTTTCGGCGGACAGCCGATTGCTATACACGCCAAGAGAGGAATTCCTCTCACACAAAAGCAGTACCAATCATCCTCGCGTTGATTGGTACTGCTTTTTTTGTGGTAGTACGGATAGTTAGCGCTGAAATTGGAGGCAAATTCAGCGCTAACCCTGTTTTAAAATACACTTACCGCTGAAATTGCCCCCAAATTCAGCGGTAAGTAGTAAATGAAGCCTTAGCAAAAGAATTCTTTTAGTACCATCACTCCAACTCAAACCTGACCTTTACGTTTCCTCCGCCCAATGCAGCAGCAAGACCTGAAGTATCGTCAATCCGTCCAATCTTGGTGTATGTATACGCTGTTGAAAAAGACTCGTAAAAAAGCACTAAGGTATTCGAGCCGTAAAGCATCAAATCCCCGGTTTGGATCGTCCCCGGGTTGGACGCATTTGCAGGTAAGTTGCTGAGTAAACGGAAATATTTTTCGTTGCTATTCAGCTCAATCATTTCTACGGTCATCGGCAACAACTTTTTTAGTGCAGTTGCAGTAGCATTGTCTAAAAGTGTTGCGCTAAAGGTTTTTGCGCCAACTGTGATTTTTAATTTGTTTTGCATGTCACTGTTGTTGTTTTGGGTTTCAATTTTTTCTGCAATTGGCTTAACACCTTTCGAACAGAATGATGTGCTTCCAATAAAAAATACCATCAGTACTGCAGCAATACAAGTATGTTTCATGGGTTATTTTTTTGGGTTAAAAAATGTGCTTAATCAATTTCGCGGGAACTCCTCCCACGATTGAATTATCCGCTACATCCCTGGACACCACTGCACCCGCGGCCACTACTGCATTTTCGCCAATGGTGACTCCGGGCAAAATGGTTGCGTTGGCGCCAATCCAGGCGTTTCTTTTGATCAGGATTGGTTTCGAAATCAGGGATTTCCGGTCAGCTGGATTCAGGGGATGATTTTCCGTGATCAGGTTTACTTTGGGGCCGATCAGCACCTCGTCTTCGATCGTAATTCCGCCCATATCCAGGAAGGAACAGGCATGGTTGATGAACACATTTTTGCCGATTTGGATAAAGCGCCCAAAGTTGGTGTAGAATGGTGCAAAAATGATGGTGCTCTGGTCTATTTGCCGGCCAATTATTTCGCTGAGTCGATCCCGGATCTGCTCAACATTGGTGGAAGTATTGAGTGCTACCGACAATTTTAAGGTGCGTGTAACAATCTCCTGCACCTTGTAGTATTGAGGATCATCCAATCTAATTGGCTCTCCGGCCCTCATGCTATCGAAGATGTCCCGATTTGTTGGTTCTGGTTTGTCCATTTTCTTTGTGCTTCTAATAGGCCACAAAGGTACTTAGTCCTTACTCAAGACCATAATGACAATCAAACCAATGATTAAGCAATTCAAACCATTTCAGCCCGAACTGCGGAGGGGACTTTTCCGGTAATGCGCTTGAAGTAGTTGTTGAAGTAGGTGGGATATTCAAAGCCCAAGGCATAGGCCACCTCGGCAATGGTCCAGTCAGTGTGTAACAGCAATGCCTTTGCTTCGGTAATGATGCGGGCTGAAATATGTTGGGAGGTAGGTTTGCCAGTGATCTCTTTCACCGCACGATTCAAATGATTGACATGCAGCGCCAAACTACGGGCAAAATCTTGTGGCGTTTTTAGGCATAGCGGTTTATCTACACTTTCAACGGGGAACTGCCTTTCCAATAACTCCAAAAAAACTTGTGTAATTCTGGAAGCCGCGTTTTGGTGTTGGTAGTAATTTTCAGCGGGCTGTAATTTTAAGGCTTCGTGGAGGATCAAATGGATGTAATTGCGCATCAGATCCGCTTTGTGCACATAATCAGACTGTTGCTCTTCAATCATCCTTTGAAAAATCACATTTAGGAAGGCGCGTTGTTCGGTACTGATGATTAAAACGGGTGTGCCGCCAACCTTAAACAGCGGAGACTGTTGCAGGCTTTCAGCGCGTTCAGACAGGTTGAAGAACTCTTCCGAAAAAAGACAAGTATAGCCCACATACTCGCTGGAAATGGTCTCCCAAGAGTAGGGGATATGCGGGTTGCCAAAAAACAAAACCGTGCCCTCGGTTTCAAAACTCCGGTCGGCGTAATGAATGATGCTCTGGCCCGTGGTCAGGCAAATTTTATAAAAATCCTTTCTGCTGTAAATGCGGGTTGCGCTTCCATCACTTTCGATCTGAAAGACATTGAATCCTTTTAATTTTAGTTCATTGTTGAATGGGGAAACGGAGCGGATGTTTTTGTTTTGCATGGGGTGAAGTTAAGGAAATCAAATAAGCGGTTTAGAACTTGAAGAAGAAATAGGGTCTTTGTTCATGACAATTGTTTTAATTAAACCAGCTCAGGCTGACAATGTTGCCATTGTACTGTGGGGTTTCGGTATAGTCGGCGGTTTGGTAGGTCATGCGCATGCTGAAAGCATCGGCTAGGTTGTCGCCTGCCTGGATGCTGCAATTGTTGATGTCGTTGATGCCGGTGAGCCAGGAGCGGATGTTTTTTCTTAGCATCGTGCATACTTGTGCGTCGAAGACGCGGAGATAATGGTACGAGTCAGAGACGTCGTACCAGCGGTAGCGCTTTATTTTTGGGGTGTAGTCTTGGACGAGCGGGGCATAACCTGCTTCTGGTTCAACATAGAAGAAGTCGACTAGCGACAGCGCTTTGCTTTTAGGGAGTAGACTTGGACTAGCGGATT
>JAIXOO010000389.1 GCA_027486765.1 Saprospiraceae bacterium | reverse complement strand
TCCCAACTTGCCAGCAATACGGTTTGAGGATCGAGCAACACTTTTTCCGGTTTGGCATCTGCGGGAATGCTGATTTCGATATTGCGAGATGAAATTGGATGAGTCGAAAGACTGGGCAATAATTCCCCCGTTTTGTAGAGGCCTACTTCGATGGAAAAATCAAAATGATATACCTCGGGCTGGGTTTGTTGCAAGGAAATTTTGACCACTTTGTTGGCCGCATCGTATTTCCAACTGCCTTTCAAGGCGATGTAACCGCCCTGGTACAGCCATTGCTGGAAGAAGCTTTGCAGGTTTTGGCCGGAAGCCCTCTCCATGGCCAGCCGGAAATCCGTCGTCGTGGCATGGCCATTCATGAAGCGCTGATAATAATCGCGAATGCCTATATTAAAAGCCTGATCACCAATTTTTTTGCGCAGCATGTGCAAAATCCAGGCACCTTTTTGGTAGGTCAGCCCACTGGTCACCGGGCCTTTTTCCGCAGATCGATCATCCACAATTTTATAGCCAGGGTCTTTGGCCAAAGCGGCATAAGTCGTCTTTCTTGCGGCCAGCAACTGTTGTACAAATTCCTCCCGGCCATAGGCATGTTCGATGAACAACATGGTGAAATAAGTAGCAAAGCCCTCGCTGAGCCAGGCATCATCCCAGCTCGATTCGGTAACCGCATTGCCAAACCATTGGTGCGCCAGTTCGTGAATGACCACATTGCGCAGTCGGGTGCTCCGTTTGCCATCGACCAGTTCTTCACCGTAAAAGATGGCCGATGAGGTTTCCATGCCGCCCTTTACGCTGGGGGTTTCGATATTGGCTACTTTCTCATACACGTAAGGGCCAATGTAATCGCTGAAGAAGCCCATCACCTGTTTGGTGGGCTCCGCAAAGTCGTAAAAACCAGCCTCCCGATCCTGGGCGTACACCCAGGTCTGGATGGATTTTCCTTCAAACCAGCCTACGTATTGTACCGCAAATTTTGCCACACCCAATACATACAACCAGGAAGAAACGGGCACATTTTGCTTCCAATGGGTCAGTTTGGTTTTGGCGTCCAAAGTCGTTTCTTCCATCAACAAACCATTTGATACCACTTGATAATGGATGGGAGCTTTTACTACAAATTCACTTGTTGCCTTTTCATAAGGATGGTCGATGCAGGGCAACCAATGTCGGGCGCGGTTCGGCCAGTTTTCGTTGAAAAAACTGCGATCGCCGTACTTGGTAGGGCCAATGCGCAGGCCGTCGGCGGGAATGCCGTGGTAGGCAATGATGAGTTGGGTTTCGGTATTGGCTTGTGAAGCTCGGGAGAGGCTGACCCACAGTTCATTGTTGGTATGGGTAAAACTTACTTTTTGACCCAACTCGTACACCGAATCGATTATCATGCCTTTGTTTTGTAGCACTGCTGTTTGGTTGACAAAGTCGAGGCGGATTTTGTCCAGACCATCCTTTTTGAAAAAAATGCGGATGCTGGTTTTGCCAACTATTTGGTCGGTATCATCTGAAAGTGCAAGTTCAAATTTGTAATGGAGCACATCGATGTTGAGGTTTTTGGGGTAGTTGTCGGCGTAGCTGGGGTGTGCTTTGAGGAGGAATAAAAACAACAAGCTGAGTAGGTTACCGTTGATTTTCATGTTTCAAAGTTAATCGCCTGGATTTATGGATGCACTAAAATTAATAAAAAACCGGGAGGGCTTATTATTTTCAGGCAAACTTCACAACATGCGCCGAGTTCTCCTTTTTTTTACCCCATTGCTCCTCAGTTTCCTCACCGGATTTGCCCAACAAACCCGTTCTCCATTGGAGGCTTCCTTTGCCCAGTACCAATCCAAAAAAACGGGGAGCACCCTCGGGCTCGATTGGGTGCCCCTCGGCCCGATGCTCAACTCTGCCCGCGCCGATGTAGTGCAAGTGGATCCCCGGCACCCCGGCACCATGTATGTAGGTTTTGGCTCGGGGAGTTTGTGGAAAACGGTCAATCACGGGGTGGACTGGAATCCGATCTTTGAAGGGCAGTCCTCCTTTAGCATCGGCGATGTGGAGCTAGCCCCTTCCAATCCTTCCATCATCTACCTGGGTACCGGAGAAAACCTCAAAAAGCCCCGCAACTTTACCTTGCCGGGCACAGGCATGTACCGATCTGCCGATGCTGGCAAAACCTGGCAACACATCGGGCTGGAAGATTCCTGGGCCATTGCCGAAATTGCCATCCACCCCAAGGACCCCAATATCGTTTTGGTGGCAGTACTCGGGCATTTGTGGTCTAAAAACCCCAATCGTGGTTTGTTCCGCACCCTCAATGGCGGCAAAACCTGGGAAAAGGTACTCTACAAAGACGAGATGACCGGCGCCAACGACATTGTCATTTCACCCAGCAATCCACTAATCATGTACGCCACCCTATGGGAGGTCTATCCCGGCATCAGTGGCAAAAACAGTGGAGTGTACCGCAGTTCCGACGGCGGCAAAAGCTGGATAGTTTGCACCAAAGGTTTACCATCTGGGCCAAAGGTAGGCCGCATCGGCCTGGCCGTTTCGCAGTCCAATCCAGCCAAAGCCTACGCGCTGATGGACAACCTGAACAATGCCCGCGACGAAGCAGCCGAGTTGTACAAAACCACCGACGGCGGCGCCACCTGGAGCAAAACCCACGCGGGCCCTTTCAAAATTTTTCCCGGAATCGGCTGGTACTTCACTGATGTATACGTCAATCCGAAAAACGACGAAGAAGTTTTTTGTTTGGGCGTCCGCCTGGCGCACAGTTTGGATGGCGGGAAAACTTTTGATTTTATCGGTGGCAAGGTTACACGCATGAATCCCAGTCTGGCCCAGGGGCTGCACCTTGACCAGTGCGAACTGTGGATCAATCCCCAAAATCCGCAACACCTGGCGGTGGGCAACGACGGTGGTTTTTACCTGAGTTATGACAAGGGCCAAACCTGGATGCACTACAACAACATCCCGACCGGAGAATTTTACGACATCACCATCGATCAAAAAAACTACGTCATCTATGGCGGCACCCAGGATGACGCCACGGTATATGGCCCGCCTGCAGAACTCAATCCCCGTTTTCCAGACCCTTGGAAATACGTCTGGATTGATCCCTGGGATGGCGGCGACGGTTGTGTGAGCCAGGTGGATCCCAGCGACGGCAACATCGTCTATTACAGCATGCAGCATGGTGCGGCCATCCGCCTGGATCGTCGCGCCGATACCACCCATTCCATCCAACCGGAATTGCCCAAAAACAGCAAGGATACCCTGAATTTTAATTACATCACCCCTTACTTCATCTCGCCACATCAGGGCCAAACGCTTTACCACGGTGGGAATTTCATCTTCAAAAGTCAGGATAGAGGTGACACCTGGAAGGTGATCAGCCCGAATCTGGCACTTTCGGCGATTCCTGCGAAAAAGTCTTTCGCCGCTGGAGCCCTGGTGGAATCACGATTGAGCAAAGGTCTGTTGTATGCAGGTACGGACAAAGGGGCTTTTTGGGTCAGCAAAAACGATGGTGCAAGCTGGGAAGAACATTCTTTGGGTTTGGCCAACAACTACATCCGCAGCATTTGCCCTTCCCGTTTTGTCAAATCCCGGGTTTACCTCGCAATGACGGGGCTCAATTACGATGATTTGCACAGTTACCTGTACGTTTCCGAAGATGATGGTGTAAGCTGGAAAAGCATCGCTGCTGGTTTACCGGATGAGCCGGTGAATGTTGTTTTGGAAGACCCGGTGCAGCCCCAGGTCTTATATGTCGGCACATTACGGGGCATGTACGTGTCGCTTGATCGAGGTGAAAATTGGTCTTTGTTGGGAAAAAACCTGCCTGCCGCTGCGGTAGCGGACCTGGAAATTCACGAGGAGTCGATGGATTTGATTGTAGCTACCCATGGCAGAGGTTTGTACAAACTGAATTTGCGTGCACTGCAAGCCCTGGCGGCAAACAACTTGCCCCTTGAGCAGGATCACCTTTTTGAAATTCCTACAGCCAGAAGGCCCTGGCACAATTCTTTGGGTGGGGAACCCGATTACCGGACGGTAGAAAAAACGCCGATTACCTTTTGGTTGGGCCGCGCCAAGTCGGTGACGCTCTCCTTGCGGGATGGAACGGGTAAGGAACTTTGGAAAATGCCCCTGGCGGGCCAGAGGGGTCTTAACCAATACCGCTGGGATCTGGTATTCAGCAAGCAGACCAGTGATTATCCGTATTTTGTGCATTATGAGCGTTTTTTGCGGGCTGGAACGTATCAGATGGTACTTTTGGATGGGGAGCGTGAGTTGCGGCAACCCTTGGTAGTAGGGGAGGGGAGGTCTCCTTATAAAGTGGAGCGGTAGTGGGAGGGCCCAGCGCTTATTTATGTAGCGTAAATTTTGAATTAACCTCGCAAAATGTGCGACTTCTACGAAGTCGAAAAATCTTGACTACATCCATTTTCTACAAATGTGTGACCTCGCCGAGGTCATCAGATCGACTTCGTAGAAGTCGCACATTTGTAGAAAATTTTGCAAATGAGTTTTTTACGACTTCGTAGAAGTCGCACATTGTTCAATCAATGCCATTAATTTAGAATTCACGTTAAATAAGATATTGAGTATTTCTCATCTTATAGCATCTTTTGTTCCTATGAAAAAAATAGCCCTTTGGTGTATCGTGATGCTTTTTGCGCATTCGCTTTACGCCCAAACTGCATCCAACACCCGCCCCAACATCATTTTCATCCTGACCGATGATCACCGTCACGATGCACTTGGCTATGCTGGCAACAAATATGCCCATACGCCCGAAATGGATCAATTGGCCAGGGCAGGGGCGTATTTTAAAAAAGCCATTGCCAGTACCCCGATTTGTGCAGCGAGTCGGGCCAGTATCTTATGTGGCTTGCACGAACGCACCCACAAGTACACCTTTCAGGTAAACAAGGTCCGGCAGGAATATATGGCCACGGCCTATCCCAAAGTCATGAGGGAAGGGGGCTATTACACCGGCTTTTTTGGAAAATTCGGGGTGAATTACGATCGACTGGGCGACTTGTTTGATCGCTATGAATCCTATGACCGCAATGAAAACTATAAGGACAAACGGGGCTATTTTTATAAAACCCTGAACAAGGACACGGTACACCTAACGCGTTATACCGGACAGAAAGCCCTAGATTTTATAGCTCAGGCACCAAAGGACAAGCCATTTTGCCTTTCCCTGAGTTTTTCGGCACCACACGCCCACGACGGTGCAGCTGAGCAGTATTTTTACGATCAACAAACGGCGGGTCTTTTAAAAAATGTAAAAATTGCTCCGCCACCGCTTGCCGATGACCGTTATTTTGAGGCTCAGCCCGCGAAGGTTCGGGCGGGGTTCAGCCGCTTGCGCTGGACCTGGCGCTTTGACGACCCAGAGAAGTACCAGCGCATGGTCAAGGGCTATTACCGCATGATTGCAGGGGTAGATCTCGAAATTGGCAAAATCCGTGCACAACTCAAAAAACAAGGCCTGGACAAAAACACCGTGATCATCCTCATGGGGGACAACGGTTACTTCTTGGGCGAGCGCCAATTGGCGGACAAATGG
>JAIXOO010000054.1 GCA_027486765.1 Saprospiraceae bacterium | reverse complement strand
GCTAAATCGCCGTCGCCGTTGCGGTCAAAACCGTCCGCTTTGGTCCAGTCGCCGTCAGCAGGCAGAGGATCCAATTTGCCGTTGTTGTTGGTATCGTAGCCTTTGGCAATGAAGCTGGCTGCACAGGAAGCAGGCACGTTGCGGCGGGCCGCAATCCAGGCCAGTTTGCAATTGTCCCAGCTGCCTTCGTCGATGTCAGCAGCACTAACTTGGGCATAACCATTGGTGTAGCCATTGGCATTGCTCAAGGTCACATGCAGGTCATCGTCACACTTCATTACCGGTGCAATCTTGTCCTGTACTTCAAATACAAAATAGAAACTGCTACTATTGTAACAACCATCAAAAGCATCAATCACCATCAGGTGTTTGCCCACTGGAAGGCCGATCATCATGCCG
Source organism: Saprospiraceae bacterium (assembly GCA_027486765.1). GTDB lineage: Bacteria > Bacteroidota > Bacteroidia > Chitinophagales > Saprospiraceae > Haliscomenobacter. The sequence goes on along the minus strand of JAIXOO010000054.1, from coordinate 7,049 downwards.
TTCATTACTGCATAGTCTACAGGCTCCCAGCAGATGTCTTCCTTTTGGTGATGCTCATTCGGTCCCAATATTCCATGGATACTTTCATTGCGCAATTCAGCTTGTGGATTACGCACCCAGTTGTTACAGAATGGTGATTTATCCCCTTCGTACACCAAAATACCCTTCACATAGCGGTCTTTGGTGTACACTTTTGCACTGATGTTACCCAGGTTGCAATTGTCCTGGATGGTCACTCCAAAAGCACTCTTGATCCCTGCAACAGTAACCGGGATGGCCGCAGTGCAATCCATCGGCCCCGTCGAGATTACGTATGGAGCGTGTTCTGCATAAGTAGCCGTTGGACCTTCGAAGTCACCGATTTTGATCAGGATGTGGAACGTATCTACGATTCCACCAGCACACCAGTCAAATACATACAATTCGCGGTCGATCTTGACCCCTTTGCCCCCACAGATAGGGAACTCAGTGTCTTTGATTTGTACCGAATAGTTGCACTCAACTTGGTCGATGAACAAACAACGTGGGTTGGCACTCGTGTTGAAGAAGCTGCATACATAAGGTGTCACATCTTCCTTTTTGATCAAACTCTTATCCGGGGTGCAGGAATTGTATTCCACTACCCGATCGTATTTCCCTTCGCCAGAGCCGTTGAACACAAAGTCGTCAACTGCTGGACGGGTGAACTTGATTTTTTGTACATATGAGGAACGCATGCCGTTGCAATCCGTAGCCGTCCACTCCCGAGAGATCACAGCGTAATACCCGCCATTGGTTCTCATCTCATCACAAGAGTAGAACACTACTTTGTCGCTCCACTTCAGGGTAACCCGGCAACCACAGCTGTAGCAATTGTCCTTGAAGTAAGCATAGCCCAGGTTTTTGATGTTGTCGGAAACTGGACTTGGAGGGGCTAAACCCAATTGGCAATTGTCACCCGTTCCAGCAACACCTTCAGCGTTGTTGATGGTTTGGCTACCTGTTGCAGCAGGACGTGGAGAAGATGTAGCTCCTATGTTACCAATCGTCAAACGATTGTTCAACACGTAGTTTACATCGTAGCAATCCAAAGTAATGTCAGCAGGAGCACATACCAGAGCTGGTGCAGTTTTATCTTCGGCAGTTACTTTACCCCAGCAAATGATGTTGCCAAATGCGTCGAATAAGCCATAAGTCCAAACTCCCGCGCAATCGATCAGGCCGCCATTGCTTGGGTCATTGTCCATGACCCGCACTGTGCCGCCATTGCAGTTTACATCGGAGACCAGATTGCCCGTCAAGAGGAACTGGCAGTTCGCATCCAGGCTTACCGTCACATCTTGGCAGCCACAATTGGCCACCTGAAAACGTTGACTTACCGTTTGTACACAGCCGGGATCGTTGGGGTTTTGGGCACCCGGATCACCTGCGTCAAAACTGTACACCAGGGTATGTGAACCAGGAGACAAGGCCGCCGGATTGATCGTCAACACCGTAGGGGCTGGGCTTGCTCCAGCCTGGGTGTTCCCATCCAGAATAAAAGTACCCGTTCCAGCAGCATTGTTCGCCACAGTACCCGTTACTGTAAATGGTGCCGCATTGGGCGATATCAAGGCTGGAAGGCCCGTAAACACTGGATCAGGATAATAACAGGTATTGCCGATACTCAGGGTTACGCCACGGCCATTGGTCACCGAAATGGTGTAACCCACGCCATCGCGGTGATAACCTACCAGGTCGTACACTCCGGTACCAACTCCGGTTTCAGGGATCGTATTACCCGTTGCATAAGCATTGTCTGCGTCACTGTCACTGTATAAGCCACTTACAGCAACAATGGTCCAGGTTTGGCCAGAGGGCCCTTCGACCTTAACCGTTTCGCTGAATGTCCCTTCATTGGTAGTGCTTCCGTTTGCAACTACGGGTGCATTATTCACACAGGTACAAGGATCGGAGATTTTGATTTCTTCGACTCGGCATTCGATGATTGATACTTCTACCGCTGGGATATCTTTTCCCACTTGTCCTGCCCCATCTAAATCGATGCTTTTTAATGCAAAATCAAAAGTACCTTCGGGCAAGTTGGTAAGCCGGATCGTGTCACCACTGGTATAGTCTTCAATCAGCACATCGGTTCCGTTGTAACTGATCACCAGGTCAAAAGGACCAGATGGGCAGCTTGCCTCCACTACAAATTGGGCATCATCTGAACAAGCCTCTGGAGCAACTGCAGTAAAACTGATGCTGGATGGCGTAACCCCACCACCAGGCAGGCTATTGAGCACTTGGCCCGTATTGTTCGTGATGTCGAAATTTTCGGGATCCAGATCGTAAACCGTTCCCGTATTCGTGGCAATGTCTGAAGTAAGTGTTGCTGATGTATCTTGATTTTGTACAATGATGCCGTGGTTGACAAAGCTGTTGCTTTGATCTACGATGGAGCCAGTTACTTCAATTAAAGCACAGAGACCATTATTGAAGGCTCCTTTGTTTAAAATAGCGGTAGAATCGACATTGGTAATGACGATATGGGAAGTAGGGCGGTTGTTGAACACTCCGGTACCAGCGTTGACAATCCCACCACCAAAGAGCGGGCCTTTTTTGCCAATGTTGATCAAGCCACAGTTGTCAAACAATTTAGTGCTGTAAATTCCAGCTCCTCCAATTCCGGTATCCCGGGCCATCCAGATTTCGCCGAAGTTGTAAAGATCACCAGTATTATCAATGCCGTTTTTCAAAGCATAGTCAGCGTATATTTTGCCATGACGGCTATTGCGGAAGTAGGCGCTATTCTGAATACCGGTATGGAGGGTATCCATTTCAATGATTCCCTCATTGATTAAGGTATCCGAGTTCGCAACTACAGCTTTTCCACCAAACCCCATCTTGGTAGCTTTAAGCTTTCCACCGAGCAAGTAATACCCAGCATTGGAGATGGCATGGTTGTTGGATTCAAAAACCGTAACGTTCCCTCTTTGGTAAAAACGGCTACCTGCCTTGTTTTCGATCAACGGAACATCATTTGCAACATTTTTTGCATTTATACTATAATTGGCATCATGGATAAAAACACCAGCGTTACTCAACATACTAGTGTTATACGACAGTCTCTCCAAGAAATAATCCGCCTGGCTTAAAAAATAGCCCGTGTTGATGATGAGTGAGGTGATGTATTTGATGTCATTGGCAGAAGTAGTGCTAAATAGCAGGGTATCTGCATTGAAAAACAGGGTGTCCAAACGCTCAATGACCAAACCCGGTACACCAGAAATTTCCATGTAATTGTAGTTGGCAATAACTTTTTTGCCTAAACTACCTGGAACTTTTAATACCCCCCCGATTTGCCGGAAGCTTCCGTGGTTGGCAATGGCGCCACGGTCATTGGAACTAAATTCACTTTCACCGTTTAGGAGAACTTGCCCGGCAACATCATTGTAAAACAAAGTTTTACCACCCCTTTCTAATTTCATTTTAGAACCAGGTTTCCCCAAAAACACCCCAGCGTTGAACACACAGTGATTGCCGGTGTTATTAATACTCAAGTTCTTATGAAATTCAAAATAACCGTGATTGACCAACACTGCAAGTCCAAAGGCTGAAACAGCGTCTCCAACGCTCTGAATGGAGATATCACCTTTTGAAATCAGCGTGTCACCCACACTGTTTTTGATGGATGGATTGCCACCTCCCCTACTACCGGTAATGCTTCCATCATTGATAAAAATGGAATCATTGACAATGCCATCGTTCGTTCCAGTCGCAAAGGTAAACGTTGCTCCAGTTTTGTTGTAAATTTTAAACTTATTGTGCAAGGTAATGCCCTTAACTTGTTTTCCAGACTCAAAGGTGCCTGCATCAAGATCTATAGAACCGTAATTTTCAATTACCCCGCAGTTTTCTACCGTAGTGTAGATGCCCCCTCTAACCCTTAAGGAGCCCTTATTGATGATCGTATCTCTTAAGCCATTGTAGAGCCTGGGTTTGTCTCCATCATTTCCTCCTGATTCAATGCTTAGTGTTCCATCGTTGACCACTATCGAATCATTGAGCAACCCGGTACCATGACCTCCGTTAATTTGCACGGTAGCTCCGGTTTTATTGGTTATCCGGCTCAAGTTGTACACAACGTAATCAAGGAATGAACTGCCATCGATGGTGAGGCTGCCGCTGCGGTTTTCAACCGTACCATAGTTGATCAATTGAGCGCCTGCACCGCTTTGAATTTGAAAATTAGCTTCGTTGATGATTGACCCATTTTTGCCATTTGCTACCCCGGTACCTGCTGAGGCACCTTGAACTGAAAATACTCCGGATTGGTTGTGAATGGTGCCCAGGTTGAAAATTCGTACATTATTGCCGGAACTTACGGTAAACAAGGAGTTGTTGGTGATCACACCGGTGGCATAGTTGAGCACAGCAGTATCTACACCCAAATCAATGTAAAAATTACCATTGGCATTGTTATTCAGTGTACCATAATTGACCAAGCGGTTGCCAAAACCATGGCTCAGCGATACTGCTTTTTTATTGATGAATTGGCCCCCCAGTTTATTGACAAAAGCGTCATTGTAAGCCGAATCCACCTTAAGGGTGCCTTCGTTGGTCAACAGGCCCGAGTTGGTAAACCCATCAGCATCGCTTCCGACCACTTCCAAAACAGCGATTGAACCAATGGTTAAAGATGCACCTGCCTCCAGCGTCACAGACCTTGCCCCAGCTGTACCGGAAGCAATAACCGGGAAGTTGCCTGAGCCTGCAGATACATCAGGAATGATGACATGATCGCCCGTGGTTGAACCTCGTTGAGGGGGGATGCTCGGTGTGCCACTCACTGCAGCCCAGTTGCCGGGAGTGTACCAGTCGGTACTTACCGCTCCAGTCCATCGCACCGTATTTCCAGCCACACTTGTCGAGGCTTTGAATGGTTTTGGCAAACTAGTGGGTAATGAACGAGCGACCGATATCGGCAGATGGGTGAGTAAACCCGGTGAGGTTTTAGGTGCTGTTGTGAATGGCCGAGGAGCTGCGAAAGCCCAAACAGACATAAATGCACAAAGCACTACCAGTGCAGTGGAGCGTAAACCAAAGGTCATCTTATGAGAGTTATGATAAAAATTAGGTAAAAGTAGGTTTTACTTATAAGAAAACCAAATCTGTAAAGCTCAATAATGAAGTCAAAAAAAGCAGTTCTCCGAAAGTACTCCTCACTAATAAAAACACAATAAAAAAAGGCCATTACTTGGCAAATTCACCAAACAATGACCTTTTAAATATTTAATTTGTTTTTATTCGTATAATAAAACCATCTTCTTAGTTGCAGTAAAGTCCGTTGTTTCCAAAGTGTAGTACAAAACCCCACTGGCTCCCAGTTGCTCCTTCTTCAAGGTCACTTGGTTGTTGCCTTTGGCATAATTGCCCTCCACTTTGTAAATCAATGCGCCCTTCACATCCCGTACTGTCAGTGTACCTTTCGTCGCCTTGGGCAAACTAAACCCAATCACCGTTTCAGCGTTGAAAGGGTTCGGGGTGTTCTGCTTCAATTCGTAGGCTTCGGTGGCCTGGATGCCCTCAAAATTCAAGGCAATACCCAGGTTTTGATTGTTCCGGTCATATGCCTCTGGATGTACCAAACGATTGAGGTTGATGCTTTGGCTCAACTTCACATCCGCTTTGGCACGGAGCACCAGGGTAAACAATGCCCCTGGCTCATATTTGCTGTTCCACGAGGTCGTGATGATGCCCTCGTTTTTGAAAACCCCAAAGTTCTCCGCCTTGGCTACTCCATACTCAATGTCCAACAACTCCACCTTGCTTTGATCCAGGTTCAGGGCAAACTGGTAGCCTTGGATGTTCTGCAAGTCTTCAGCCGTGAAGCTCACTTTGTATTCATTGCCCGACTTAAGGTTTTGTTCCTGCGTCTTGAGTTTGAGGTCCTCACTGGTGCGGATTTCTGCACTTGCGGCACTATTCACACTTGCACTCGCATTCACATCGCCCACCTTGATCGCTACAAAGTTCACCGTCATATTGGCCGCAATGTCGTTCATACTCACCACTTCCGGGAAGGCTGCTGACCAAGGGTTCGTTGCATTCGGGAACTTGTAAGTGGCATCAATGAATCTCCATGAAGTATTGTTCGCGAAATGGGTATCAATGTTGAGGATCAACTTGCGCAAGGCGATCAAATCCAGGGTCGAAATCGACTTGGAGTTGTTCACGTCGGCAGCGATCATCTTGTATGGGCTGTTCAGAGCCTGTACCCCGAGGATATGCTTTTGGATCAACACCAGGTCGAAAGTAGACACCCCGTTGAGGTGGTTTTTGTCCAACTGTGGCGTTACGGTGAAGTCGCCGCCTTTGCTCAGGTTGATGAAAGAGTAGCCACCGTTGGCCGCTGTTGTTGCATTCTGAGAAGCTGCACCGCTTAGGGTGATGCTCGCCCCTTGCAAGTTGGCGTTGCCTTCAGTACTGATGGTACCCGCGATATTCACTCCGGTTGCAGAACCCGGGCAGACGCTACGGCTGTCGATCAACTCTACAAAAGTGATGCAGAAGTCGTGGTTACCCGCATTGTCCCAAGCATGCAACTCAACCAAAATCGGGGAGTTATTGATGTCGGTACAAGTGAAATTCAAACCAGTTTGGTCTTTGTTCACTGGCTGACCTACCCGGTTGATCGAGTACTTGGTCACCAGTTTCAAGCCATCCTTGGTTTCTGGACCTTGGCCGTTGCAATCGTAAATTTTCGATGCAACAAAATCAGAAGCCCATACGGCCATCATACCCCCACCATTGCCGTCGGGCATGATCCCCGTGCTCAATCCGTTGATACAGATTGGTGCTGGACCTTTGCAATCTTCAACTGTGAATGGAATGCGGGTTGGAACACTCAAGTTACCACACTCGTCACGTACCACTACGATCAGGTCGTGCTTGCCTTCTGGAAGGTTCGCTACGTTGATCTCGAACTGGCCGTTGCCCAAGTCTTTGGTGCTCCAGCGTGGAGTCGAGTACATGATCATTTTGCTGGCGTCCAAAGTCTGGCCTGGAGCAATCATCAGGAACTGAGT
>JAIXOO010000125.1 GCA_027486765.1 Saprospiraceae bacterium | reverse complement strand
GCCCTTGCTGAAGCTAGAGCCCTTACCTTTTATCAAGTCCTATTATCCTTGGCTTGATCTTAAGCAAGATTTTCCTAACGCACAAACTCCAGCCACCGCAGGTGGCAAACTCCTTAAAACTAAAAAACTCTGTGAAACTCTGCGTGTACTCTGTGAAACTCTGCGGTGAAAAACTATGGTTGAATTGAAATCAAATTATAGCGCATTGCCGCAGAACGCTTTTATGTCCTGCTAGAAGATGGCCACGAACTGGGCATTCCATATGATTGGTACTGGCGGCTCGCTGAAGCTACGCCGGAGCAATTGAACAACTGGCGCTTGATTGGCGGAAGGCCGGGGATTTTTTCGGAGGAATTGGATGAGGATTTGTCGGTGCTGGGGTTGTTGGAGGGACGGAGGAGTGGGAAGGCTTAGAGATTGGAATTCTTCCTGTGCTAAGCAATTAAGGCCTGAAAAGCTGTTGCGCTTAACAAGTTGATATTCAAATAAGAATATTGGTTGATAACCCGAAAATGACCATCATGTGAAACCAGCAATTCCGCTGAGGCAGCTATTGCACAATCGATAAACTTGTTATCATCAGGATCAGCCTCAATCAATTGCCAATGGTAATATTTGTGCATAAAATGCACATTGGGAAGCTCTGTAAGCAAATCCAACACCGCTTCAGCTACTCTAACGCCCATTTGTCTTTCAATGATTTCTGCATACTCATCCAGAATATCGGAAGTTACGTACATCTGGAATTTCCCGCTCAGCAAAGCCTGCCAAATTCCATTGAAGGGTGATCGGGGCGAAATGATCACCAAAAGCACATTGGTATCGATTACAACCTTCATTGATTGTGCTTATCCTGGCTTAGGTAGGGTGTGCGCATGTGTGTGTCCAAAAATTGTTGCATGGTGTCATTGGTCCAGCCTTTTTCCTCCCACACTTGATCAACAAGTAGAGCAAGGCGCCGTGCCTTAAAAGCAATGATGAGCTGCTTGAGTTCCTCTAATTCCTTTTCTTGCAAATCTTCGGTGAGCCGAAGCAGTGCAAGCTGTACATCATTTAATGGAAATTGGATTGAAGTCATTGGTTTTTGCGTTGATGTACAAATTTAAGTAGTTTTGAGGTAAGATGCTACTAAAATGCAAGGGCTTCTTGGAGGCTGTCCCTGATAAAAAAGTTTAAAAAGTGGTATGCCCTCTTCAGCTGAATACAAAACAATCAAAGCAACCCAGGTGCGCATTGCCACAGAGCGCTTTTATGTCCTGCTGGAAGATGGCCGCGAACTGGGCATTCCGTATGATTGGTACTGGCGGCTCGCTAAGGCTACACCGGAGCAGTTGAATAACTGGCGCTTGATTGGCGGAGGGCAGGGGATTTCGTGGGAGGATTTGGATGAGGATTTGTCGGTGCTGGGGTTGTTGGAGGGGCGGAAGAGTTTGAAAAGGGAGATTGTGTCTGGATGATTTTGGTTTTCAGCTTTGCGAAGGTGGCTGCTTTTACCACAAAACTCCATATAAAGAACCACACTTCAAACATACGAAAAAACTTCATACAGAACACTAAACCAACACTTTAGCAAAATCGCTGTTAGCTACCGTATTTTTTTCTTTTTCTTAATCACTCCTTTGTCAAAATCAGTAGAGTAAATTATTTCGATTTCAGTGTCATTTGAATTAATTTTTACCGTTTTGAAGTCAATCGGCCCTTCTCCTTCCAATTCCAATAATCCATAGTCTTTTTCAAATATCAGTAGTTGTCGTTCCTTTATTTGGTATGAACAGCAACGAGCCATAAATCCCTTAAACGGTGTCGAAATGATAATTCCATTTTCTTCAAATTCTTTATCAGCAGGAATCAGCGGGAATAGAAGTACTGATAAAACCAAGCCCAAAAAAAGTCCGCGAAATATTAGTCCAATTACCAGAAAGAACGCAATAATCGCATAAATTGAGAAGTAAAAATTTATTTTTTTAAACGGCTTTAAATAGAGAAAGAAAAGTGTCAGTCCACTGATTGCTGTCAAAGTCTCAATTCCAAATTCGATATTTCCTTCAAGACAATAGGTCGTGAAATTTTTAAATACGGAATTCATTATCGCTATTGTCAAAACGATAAAATGAATTCTTATCAAAATTTTCCGCAGTCTCGTTCTCATATGGTAGTTGACAAGTCTCTAAGGTAACGTACCTCATCTGCGTTGAGTAATTGTAAGAACTCTTTGAAGTCTGGGTTCAGTACCATATTTCCATTGATGATATTCACGACGGATGGACTCTAATGTGGCTAACCTGCTCCATACGGATTGTGTTTGCCAATACTGGAAATCATTGCCTTGGGTTTCCAATGTGACAATCTGAAGAGCAGTCTTGTCCATGCTAAAAAGATCGATCATGTATACTTAAGTTTGTACAAATTTAAACTTTTTTTGTGACAATTGAAAACTTAAAAACCCCAAAATTCCCTATTTTCCCCCACACAAAAAACCAAACAAACCATGCTGCGCAACCACCTCGCTCTAATCCTCCTTTTCACCACTACCATCTCATTTGCCCAAACCTTCTCCAACCTCACCTTCCGCTTCCTCGGCGTCGACGGCAACCGCGCCTCCGCCGTAGTCGGCGAGCCCGGCAACCCCATGGTCGCTTACGTAGGTGCAGCCTCCGGAGGCATCTTCAAAACCGAAGACGGCGGCCTCAACTGGCGGCCCATTTTTGACGATCAAGACGTGGCCGCCATTGGTTCCCTGGCCATTGCCCCCAGCAATCCCAACCAGATTTGGTGCGGTACGGGGGAGACCTTCGTCATTCGGCCTGCGCACCCGCTGGGCAATGGCGTGTACAAGTCATCCGATGCGGGCAAAAGTTGGAAGCACCTGGGGCTGGAAAAAACCGGGCGCATTGGACGCATCGTGGTGCACCCCAGCGATACCAACACCATCTACGTCGCCGCTCTGGGCAACACCCACGCGCCCCAGCAGGAGCGTGGCGTATACAAAACCAGCGATGGCGGCAAAACCTGGGCACGTGTCTTTTTCCTGAATGAGTCCACGGGTTGCAACGAGATCGAGATTGATCCCAACAACCCCAATATCCTTTTCGCCGCCATGTGGCAGGTCGACATCAAAACCTGGGGCCTCAACTCTGGCGGCCCCTCCGGCGGCATTTACCGCTCTACCGACGCGGGCAAAACCTGGGGGCCCATGAACACCCGGGGCATCCAATTTGGCGAAAAGCACCCGGTCGGTAAAACATCCGTGTGCATCGCCCCCAGCAATTCCAACGTGGTGTACGCCCTGATCGAAGACAAGGAGCCCTGCCTTTACCGCTCCGACAATGGCGGCAACAGCTGGACCCTGGTCAAAAAAGACCATTCCATGGCCCAACGTGCACCCTACTACACCCGAGTGCGGGTCTCCACGGGCAATGCCGATGAGGTGTACACCATCTGCGTCAACATCTCCAAGTCCAAAGACGGCGGCAAATCTTGGGTCACGGGTGAAGGCAGCCCCTGGGCCATGGGCGGCGATTGCCACGACATGTGGTTTGACCCCAAAAATCCCAACCGCCAGATGGTGGCTCACGACGGCTGCATGAACATGACCATGAACGGCGGCAAAACCTGGAGAAACATCAACCTGCCCATCGCCCAGCTTTACCACGTAGCGGTCGATAGCATGATCCCCTACCACGTGCTCGGCAACCGCCAAGACGGCTATTCCTACTACGGTCCCAGCAACAGTCGCAGCGGGGGCATTCCTACCAGCGCCTGGCAATTTGTGGGCGGCTGCGAGTCGGGTTTTGCCCAGGTCGATCCCTTCAATCCGAACATCGTCTGGTCGGGCTGCTACGATGGCGGGCTGGACGTGACCGACTTGCGTACGGGCATCGCGCGCGACGTACGCCCCTGGCCCGAAACCCAATACGGCTGGAACCCCCAAAACGTGAAATACCGCTGGCACTGGAACTTCCCCATGGTGCTCTCGCGCCACCGCCCGAACACGGTGTGGGTAGGCAGCCAGTACATCCACCAAACCACCAATGGCGGCCAGTCCTGGCAAGTGATCAGTCCAGACCTGACCACCGCTGACCCCAAAAAAATGGACAATTCCGGCGGCATCGCCTACGACAACCTCTACACCTGGGATGG
>JAIXOO010000201.1 GCA_027486765.1 Saprospiraceae bacterium | reverse complement strand
TCTGCGATCCGTTTGACCATGAAGCGGCCATCGGCGCGGAAAACAATAACATCGTCAATGTCGGAGCATTCGGAAACAAAGACGTTGTTTTCGTCTTTTTTCAAGCCAAAACCAATAAACCCTTCGGTGTAATTGACAAACAACTTGGCGTTGTTGGCTACTACCTCGGTGGCTTGGATGTACTCGAATGAAGTAATCCGCGTGCGGCGTTCACGGCCTTTGCCGTATTTTTCCAAGAGCCTTTTGTAATAGGCAATCGTGAAATCGGTGATGTGCTCCAGGTCGTAGCGCACCTGCTTCATTTCCTCTTCCAGGGCGGCGATGTGCTCATCGGCTTTGAAGGTATTGTATTTGGAGATGCGTTTGATGCGGATTTCGGTCAACTTGCTGACATCGTCTTCCGTGATGTCGCGCATCAGGCGCAGGCGTTGGTCGTTTGGGGTCGGGTTATCGGCTGGCGTTGCCACGTATTTGCGCAATTCGCGGTCGATGGTCGTCAGTACTTCTTCCCAACTCTCACACTCTTCAATCTGGTGGTAAATGCGATTCTCGATGAAGATTTTTTCCAAACTGGCCATGTGCCATTTTTCCAGCAGCTCGCCCAGTTTGATTTCCAGCTCCGTTTGCAACAGATCGCGGGTGCGGAGCGTATTGTGCTCCAGGATTTCCTCCACGGTCATGAACCGCGGCCTATCTTCATGGATCACGCAAGCGTTGGGAGAAATGGAGATTTCACAATCGGTAAAAGCGTAAAGGGCATCGATGGTCACATCGGGAGAAGTACCGGGGATCAATTCAATTTGCACTTCTACGTCCTTACTCGTCAAATCGACCACCTTTTTGATCTTGATTTTTCCTTTATCGTTGGCCTTGATGATGCTTTCGATCAGGGATTCGGTGGTCACGCTGTAGGGCAGCTCTTTGACGGCCAGCAGGTCTTTATCCAATTTTTCAATTAGGGCGCGGACTTTGATTTTACCACCGCGTTTGCCCCCATTGTAATCGCTCACATCGACCATGGCCCCGGTTTGGAAATCGGGGAAAATCTGAACCTTTTTGCCTTTGAGGATATCGATGGAAGCCTTGATCAGTTCAATGAAGTTGTGGGGCATGATCTTGGTGGACAAACCCACAGCAATGCCATCCGTACCCGAGGCCAGCAACAAAGGGAACTTGGCCGGTAGGGTCACCGGTTCCCGTTTGCGCCCGTCGTAAGACATTTGCCACTCGGTCGTTTGGGGGTTAAACATCACCTCCAGTGCAAACTTGGTCAAACGCCCTTCGATATAACGGGGCGCGGCCGCTCCAGCCCCGGTAGCAATATCGCCCCAGTTTCCCTGGGTATCAATGCTGAGTTCTTTTTGGCCCATGTTCACGAGTGCGTCGCCGATGGCTGCGTCGCCGTGGGGGTGGTATTGCATGGTCAAACCAATGACGTTAGCGACTTTGTTGTAGCGCCCATCGTCGGTTTCTTTCATGGCGTGCAGAATGCGCCGTTGTACTGGCTTAAGCCCGTCATCGATATGGGGTACAGCGCGTTCCAAAATAACGTAGGAGGCATAGTCCAGGAAATAGTCCTGGTACATGCCTTGCAAATTGATTAGTTGGCCGTTGCCGGTTTTGTTCGATTGATCCATGCTCAAAAAACAGTAGAAGTTGAAGAGGTTGAGGGAGGTTGAGGATGGTTGAGAAGGTTGAGGCTACCGCGAGCGATTTTGACAATGTCGCTCGCGGTAGCCTCAACCTTCTCAACTTTCCTCAACCTTCTCAACTAATTCAGCAAAAGTACACAAAATAATTTTAAACACAAATTGTTTTTGATTAAAAAAAGCCAACAACTCTATTTAAAAAGCCCCAAAGCTCCGATATTGGGATCAAAATAATCCGACATGCAGCCTTTAGTTCAGGTGCCTAGCGCAGCCGATATCCAGCAATCTCACACCTTGATTCAGCCTTACATCCACCGTACGCCGGTGTTGACCTGCCAAAGCATCAATAGGATCAGTGGCGCACAACTGTTTTTCAAGTGTGAAAACTTTCAAAAAATCGGTGCCTTCAAAATGCGCGGGGCCAGCAATGCCGCCTTGCGTCTGGATGAAACAGCGCGCCAAAAAGGTCTGGCCACCCACTCTTCGGGCAATCACGCTCAAGCGGTAGCTAAAATTGCTCAGGCGCTAGGGGTGCCCGCTCACATCGTGATGCCTGAAAATGCGCCGAGTGTAAAGCGGGAAGCGACTGCCGGGTATGGCGCACGTATTGTGTTGTGCGAAGCGACCCAGGCCGCCCGTGAAAGCACTCTGGCTCAAGTACTGGCTGAAACGGGCGCTACCTTTATTCACCCTTACGACGATTACAACGTGATCGCCGGGCAGGCGACCGCGGCCCTGGAATTGATTCAAGAAGTAGCGGATCTGGATGCGATCATCTCACCCATTGGCGGTGGGGGACTGATGAGTGGCACGGCTTTGAGTACGCATTATTTTTCGCCAAACGCCAAAATTTATGGTGCCGAACCGGAGCAGGTCAACGATGCCTGGTTGTCGTTCAAAAGTGGGGTGCGGACACCACACCAGGGCTTGCCTTCTATTGCCGATGGTTTGCTGACCAACATGTCAGAAAGAACCTTCGACATCATTAAAACTCATCTTAGTGATGTGTTCACCGTTACGGAGGCCGAAATTGTGGCGGCCATGCAGTTGGTGTATGAGCGGATGAAAATTGTGGTGGAACCTTCCTGTGTGGTGCCACTGGCGGCGGTGCTTAAAAATGGGGACGTTTTTGCCGGGAAGAAGGTGGGGATTATTTTGACGGGAGGGAATGTGGATGTGCGGGGGTTGCCGTTTTAATTTAATTAGACTTGGGGTAAGTTGATAATCAGGCAATTGATAATTTTCTTTTTTTTGAGTGACGAGTGACGAATACATGACTTACGAGTTTAGAAGTGAGCTACCGCAGCGACTCAGACACAGCCTTGGTCTAAGTCGCTGCGGTAGCTCACTTCTAAACTCGTAAGTCATGTATTCGTCACTCTTAACTCAAAAAGCCTTATGCCAAAATTATTAGACATTATATCAATTGCTTGATAATCAACTTGCCTCAAGTCTATTGTAAAATCCGAAAATTAATCCCCCCCAATTAAACCCATCCACTCCAACTTAGTCCAAGCATCGTACTAAAAATCACCCTTTAGTTCTAAAGGTTTGAGTCCAATCTCATGCAGATTTGTGGTATGGACTAATGTTGAACTTCATAAAACCTACAACAATGAAAAAAGTACTCGTTCTATTCGCCTGCTTGTTTGCGTTAACTTTTGCTGCCCAGGCACAAAATGTGCTGGACAAGGCCGAAAACAAAGTTGACCGTGCCGAAAACCGCGCCGACCGCGCCGAGAACAAACGTGACCGCGCTGAAAACAAACGCGACCGTGCCGAAGATGTACGCGATGCCCAACACAACGGTGGCATCAAAGATAAAATGGAAGATGTAAGAGATCGTAGAGAAGACGTACGCGACCGTGCTGAAAACCGCAGAGACCGCTCCGAGAACAAACGGGATCGCGCTGAGAACCGCCGGGATCGGAGACATTAAGCGTTGACCGTCATTTGGTTCAAAAAAATTAGGAGGTCTCACTCACAAGGAGCCTCCTAATTTTTTTCCAGCTCAAAATGCCTTTGTTGTAACCATTGTACCTACAATACGCGTCAAACAAAGGGCTCGAATTTGACCCTTGGCAACTAAAAACCAAATGGGTGTTCGCATGAAAAAACTACACTTATTCGTCTGGTTTGTTGCCGTGGTTATCTCCTGTACCTATTGTCGGGATAGTTCTGATCAAACCCTAGAGCCTATCCAAGTAGATGATATCCAATACCTTATTTTTCAAATGTTTACCTACAACCCCAGTTCAAATGGGGCTAAGCAGCCTTTGGATGGTACTGCCATGCGAAATCAGATCAATGAAATCCTTGCGGCAGTTGACAACAATCGTGGAAATGGGATTACCCGACAAATTGGGTTTGCTGTAGGTCCACTTTCCCTTGATCACAGCGATGCTGAATTGCGGGCGCTGATCCGGGAATCATTTACCATTGCGGATGAGAAAAATGTAGCAGTAGCAATACATATCGACGAATCAATGTTCTGGATCAACCGTCCAGACCTTTGGAGTAACCCAAATAATGTAGAATGGAGTGATTGGAATGGAACCGTGTTCCCGCGTCGTTATGTCAGCTGGGCACCGGTTGTGTTGGCACCCCAAATGTGTTACAACAGTCCTGGAATCAAACAGGAAATACAAAGAATTGCCAGAGATGTCATCGGAGCTGAAATAAAAAAAGGGATAGATCAGCTCAGATCAAAAAACAAAGAAAGACTTTTTGCAGGCGTAATTGCCGGATGGGAGACACTACTTGCAGACCATCGTTATGTGGATACCAGCGATCAGATGGCCAATCGGCTCGGTATTCCCCGCGTAAGGATTGGTTACCACGCACTTTCTAATCTGGGCTACAGCTTGGCTAAGCCTCCAACAGATTTTGATGCTGTGCTGGAAACGGTAGTCCATGATTTTGCTGATTTTTGGGCAATGAAACTCGGTGAAGCCAACATTCCAGCTAATCGCATCTACACCCATATTGCTTTTCCGGTTTTTCCACCCAATCAACAAGAGATGATGCTCAAGCAGTTAAGTCTTCATTTGGGTTTTCCAGCTAACCTGCTCGCTTTTACCCATACCACCCCCGCTACGGCTTTTAATGAGCATTCTCGCCCGGGGTTTAGTACCTATCCCATCGGGTTCAAGGAAAACAATGTTGACGGCAGGTTGGCAAAAATCCTGCAGGAATTGCCTAAACACCAGCATTCCCATTGGGCCTCCGTGGAAGGAACCAATGTGCAGGGAGAGAGCGCAGCGATAATTACTTCTCATATTTCTTGGGAGGAGTATCTTTCAGGTATGTTCAACAACGGGGCTTCGCTTGTGAACATTTTTGCCTGGTCGGACCCAAGCGGTTATGGAACAGCAACACGAAGCCCCGAAGCCATCGAAGCGTATAAGCAATTCCTGAGGAAATAACTGCTTTTATTTTTATACAGACAAACGCCTTAGGAATGGTTTTGATTTAAAGTAACTTGTGTTTTTGGCTAATCTAGCTTATTTTTGAAGAAAATAATCGATCAATGAACATTCAAGCCGAAAAGCTTAAACTGATTGAATGGGTTGTGCAACTCAATGATATTGCTGTTTTATCGCAAATTAAAGATATAATGGATGGTGTAAAGCCTGTCGAAAATCTATCGATACTCTCTCCTGATGAATTGAAAAAAAGGGCTATGATGGCCAATCAAAACATTGAAAATGGAGAGGTTTATTTGTTGGAGGATGTGTTGAATGAAGATTGGGATCAATGACGGTTTATACACAGCTTGGGCTAAAAATCATTTATCGGATTATAGAAGATAAAGTGTACATCACTGATATTTTTGATACACGCAGAAACCCTGACAAAATAATGCCCTAAGCTTAGATGCCTCCTGGCGCAAGTCTCTCAAAATCAATAAAAAACTAAGTTGCTGCTGGCTCGACTCACTCGTTAGCTCAATTATTCCCACTTCCTCATCTCCTCCTAAGGTGACCCTCTAAGATGCCCTTAGGTCTGTCGATTACCCACAAAATGGTGTGGCCACCGCTAACGCGGTTTGAATCCTTCGGGGGCATTCTATGCTATAAACGGAGCCACCGCTACGCGGTTATATTTTACCTAAAATCTGGAGTTACGCAATAACTTAACCGCGTAGCGGTGGCTCCGTTTATAGCTTAAGTCCTTTACCTTTATCTTGAACCACGTAGTGGTGGCAACTTTAAACTCCAAGACTCATTCATTGACTGGTTTTGTGGGTAATCGACAGGCCCTTAGGTGCCTAAGGTGGTTCAAAAAAACAAGCCCTGCGCCAGCAGGGCCCTATTCTTTCATTCCTTCCTCAACTTTCCTCAACCCTCTTCCTTCCCTTTTTTCTTCCCCTTCAACTGCAAATAATCCAGAAAATAAATCACTTTCAGCGAAAGGTTGTTGTTCTGATCCGCTTCCAGGGTATTGCCCAGGTTTTCGAAGTAACCATCGCGGGGTGAATCCGCGCCATAAAACGTCGCATTTTTCCATACCGCATTCAGGAAGCTACCCGGAGCAAACTGCCAGGTGTACACCATGTCGATGTTGAAGTAGTTCACGTTGCGATTGAAGTTCTGGGTAATCTCGTTCGTGGGAGTTAAGGAGCCGTTCGGATTGAGCGTGAAAAACGACTTGTTTTCCACAGTGCTCACATAATGACGCAGACGGAAAGTCAGCCCCATTTTATTGGTAAAGTTGTATTTGAGGTTCAACACGTTGTCGATGGTATTGATTTTACGCAGGGCAAAAAGGATGCTTTGGTCACCCAGGATGCTGGTAAAGCCTACATTCTTGGGACGAGGATTGATGCCCAAGCGGTGGTTAATCGAAAACTTGCTACTGAAGCGATAGGTCTGGCCAATAAACAAGTCCAATCCATTGACATCATAGAAGTTGAAAAACTTGCGTTCGAACAACTCCAGCACCACGGAGTATTTCTTAGCTTGGTTGGTTTCTGCCCAGCCGCCAATGGTCACGCTGCTCCCCCGGCGAAACAGGTAACCTTCCCGACGAGGTTCGTAAAAATCGTGCTCGTGCGGCCGGTAATTCAGCATCAAACCAAACCACAGCAGTTTTTTGGTCTGAGCGTTGATATTGACCTGCACACGCGAGTTTTGGTAGGTGCTTTCCAAGCCACCGATGGGGGCAAAAAGGGCGCTATAATGTGAGTTGAAGTTAAAAAAGAGGCGATTGTACCAGCCCTTTGGCTCGGTGTAGCGGTAACCCACCTGCAGGTAGTGGTTGATGTAGTTGTTGTTGGTAAAATAGCCCAGGTCATTGCTATTGAACTTGGTATCGGCCAGTTCCTGATTGTAATTGTACGTGAACAGGCCACTGTTTTTGCCAAAATGCAGGGTATGTTGATAGCCCATCACATTGCGCCCTTCGGAACCTTTGTGCGTCAAGTTGCTCAAGGCCGCCCCACCAGACAAATTATAGGTGTTCTTTTTGTCAAAAAAACTAAAAAGCCCGGCACTCACATTGGCGTTGTAGTTGCTACTGCCCCGTAATACACTGGTATTGATAAAGCTGACGCTGGAGTTGTTTTTGAGGGTTTGATCCAGTACCAGGATGTTGTAGTTGGTGAGCGGGTCGGTCTCTACTTGCCGGGTACTTTTGGTTTCCAGGTTTTCGATGGTAGCAAATTGCGCCCGCGTAATGGCATTGAGCACCCCGATGCCCAGTCCATTTTTGGTGCGGCCCGATATTTTGGAGGCATTGATCAGTTTAGACTCAGCGGGGTTGGTCACTATTTTTTCGCTATCACCCACATTTTCGTAAGCCTTGTGCAAGTTGATGGGACGGCCACCAATCCGGCGTGAATACACCAGGTTGCCCTTGCCAAAAAGCTCGGTACCCTCGGTGAAAAAGGCCCTGTTTTCGTTAAATTTTACTTCAAAAGGGGTGAGGTTGAGTACTTGGTTGTCACTTTGTACCTGGCCAAAATCGGGGATCAAGGTCGCATCCAGGGTGAAGGCCTGGTTGAGTCCCAATTTGAGGTCAAGCCCCCCGGACACCTGGCTGCTCCAGTTTTTTTGCCCCACTTGATTGATGGGAAAATGATTGCCATAGATCGAAAAATAGGGCGACAATTGTAAACGCAGGGGCGGTTTGATATCGGTAATGCCCGTCCAGGTGCCTTCCTGGGTCAAAAAACCATTGACATTGGGGTCGATGGCATTCCAGGTATACTGTTGTTCGGTTTTGCGGCGGCGGCGGGTGATGTTTAAACCCCAATCCTGGACTTTGTCCTTGCTGAAACGGATAGCAGAGTAAGGCAGGAACATTTCAAAAGACCAGCCTTTTTCATGGATGACTACGGCACTTTTCCATACGGCATTCCAGCTAAAATCTTCGCCACCATTGTTGCTGTTTTGGTTGGAGGTCATTTTGGCGTCCCACTGTTCGCCCAAGGGGGTGACAAAATATTCGAAACCATTCAATTGGTCGTTGTAGGTGTCAAAGATGAGGCCGATGTAGTCATTCATGCCAAACCCATCGCGGCCCACCAATTCTTTGGCAATGCTGTCGATGTTGCGTTCATAACAAGTTCCGCCAAAATAGATGCCCTGATCGTCGTACATCAAGAAAGACTCGGTGCGGTTTTCGTAGGCTTCCACGCGCCCAATTACCGGGCGAAATTCCACGTACTCATCAGCTTTGGCCGCATCCTGCCAGGCTGCTTCATTGAGTTTGCCATCGATGGTAACGCGCTTGTCGGTGCGCTGTGCGGGGAGTTTTTTGGGCGTAGCAGTTGTGGTTTGCCCGGATAAAATAGTAGTCGTAAGCAAAGTGGTGACTACCGTAAGGCAGCACAAAAACCTGTTTGTCATAGTCAGTCGGATGAGCGTTTAGGATTGGGTGTTACTTGATCTCCGGTAAAGACAGTTCCTTTTTGTACATGTTGCATGGCGATGGTCGGAATACGATAACCTGTTGAAAAAATAAAATGCCTCCCCGCAATCCAGTTTCACATAGTGCTTCGTAGCTATGTAAGAATTCAACTCCTAAATCAAAATCACATGCTTCCGAATCAAATCAAGCTTGGTGCAGCACTGCTGCTATCAGGCCTAGTCACCTTTTTCTCCTGTACCAAAGATCAGGACATCCTTTCCAGCAATGCTGAAGATTTTCCAGCATTGGGAATCAAAGATTTTTACCGGGATCTGTACACCAAAGATGCTACCGTTTATGCCCTGCTTGATAGCAATATGCTGGTAAAATATGTTGCGCGTCAAACGTTTAGCGAAGACAAAACAGTAAGCATTACTGGCTTACAAACTGCTGAAAAAATCCTGGCGATTGATTTTCGTCCAGCCAGCGGCCAACTGTATGGCGTAAGCAACCAAAGCCGGCTTTACATCATCAATCAAAATACGGGTGCTGCCGTTGCGGTTAGTGCCACTCCATTTACACCCGCCATCAGTGGAACCCAGGTTGGATTCGATTTTAACCCAACCGTGGATAGAATCCGTTTGGTGACCAACACTGGCCAAAACCTGCGCCTGCACCCGGAAACTGGTGCCCTGGCCTTTACCGATGGCAACCTGAACCCAGGTACGCCTGGTGTTTCTGCGGTAGCCTATACCAATAGCTTTGCTGGAGCTACCAGTACGACCTTGTATGACATTGATGTAAGCAGCGACAAACTGTTCATCCAAAATCCACCCAACAACGGTACCCTCGTTGAAGTAGGTTCCTTGGGCATTGACCTAGTCGGCGAAGGCGGCTTTGACCTTTCGCCCAAAAACGACATGGCCTTGGCGGTATTTTCGGCCAATGGAACTGGCGACAATACACCAAGTTTTTACAGCATTGACCTGAAAACAGGCCTGGCGAAAAATGTAGGAAAAGCCAAAAAGGGCGTCATTGACCTGGCGATTCCTACGGGCATGGTTGCCTATACGATCACGGGAGGTACCAATTTAATGATCATCAATGGATTGGCCAATGGCGATCGCTTCACCAAAGCCATCACGGGTTTGCAAAGTGGGGAAACGGTTTTGGGCATTGACATGCGTCCGGCTACCGGACAATTGTACGCCCTGGGTAGTTCCAGCCGCATCTATACCATCAATACGGCCAATGGTGCCGCAACGGTAGTAGGGACTGGCTTTACACCCGCACTGAGCGGCACCGAATTTGGCTTTGACTTCAACCCAACCGTAGACCGGATCAGAGTGGTCAGCAACACCGGCCAAAACCTGCGCCTGCACCCCACTCTAGGAACCGCCGTGTTTACCGATGGGGCGCTAAACCCAGGTACCCCGGCAGTAGATGCCGCAGCGTACACCAACAATTTCGCGGGAGCGACCAGCACCATGCTGTTCGATATTGATTACGAAACGAATGCACTTTACCTGCAAGCTCCACCCAACGATGGCAAACTCAGCCTGGTTGGTGGTTTGGGCGTAAACATCAACTCCGGCAATGGATTTGACATTGGTGGCACTTCCGGCAAAGCCTACGCCATTTTGAAGACGGGCACGATTGCCAGTGTGTATTCGATTAATTTGACGACTGGTCAGGCGACACGTTTGATCGGGATTACGACGAGTGCGAATGGATTTGCACTGGGGAATGGGTTCTGATTTTTTAGAAGCTTTTTGAGTAAATTTAATGTGAGTTTTGAATTAATGCAATTGAAAATCAATTCGATAAACTCCAGATGAGGTGTTTTGCTGCCTGGAGGGCAGTTATCTTGGTAGATATAAGGCAATCGGGAGATTGTTGCGGCTGCCCGGGGGGCAGCTATCTAGAAGATTTTGTCAAAGATAGCTGCCCCCCGGGCAGCCTGGAACCATAAACATTCCATTATATCTACCAAGATAACTGCCCTCCAGGCAGTTTTAATTCAAAACTTACGTTAATTTACTTTTGTGTAAAAAGGAAAAAGTAAAATGTGTTGAATCTGCAGACCGACCAAAAATGAAATTAATCACCTGGAATTGCCAAGGCGCATTTAGAAAAAAAGCAGCCCAGATCTTGCTGCATCGCCCCGATATTTTAGTCATTCCAGAATGTGAGCACCCCGATAAATTGACTTTCAATTCAGACACCCCAAAGCCCAATGACCTACTTTGGGTGGGCGACAACGTACACAAAGGACTTGGCGTTTTTTCATAC
>JAIXOO010000437.1 GCA_027486765.1 Saprospiraceae bacterium | reverse complement strand
TTGAGTTTTGGGCTAAAGCCCATTCAAGGTTTGACCTTCGAACCACCAGCTAAAGCTGGAGGCAATTCATGGCGGTCTAGCCTAAAAGTTAAGATCGGTTATTTCAAAAAACTTCATTAACAGTGGGAGCGCACCCAACCGCCCAACCCACGAATTCATTCGTGGGCCAAAACGGGGCCATACTCTACGATCATGCTCAACACCCTATCCACCCTCGACCTCATCGTGCTCATCGGCCTCGTTGCCCTGATGCCGCTGACTGGTATCCTGTTCAGCAAAAAAGAAGACAGCGCTGATTATTTCCTGGCGGGAAAAAGTCTGCGCTGGTGGCAAGTAGCCGGGTCCATTTTTGGTACCAACATCAACTCTTTTCACCTGATTGGGATGATGGGGATTGGATTTTCGGTTGGTTTTGCGCAAGCGCATTACGAAATCCTGGCTTTCGGAGGCGTACTGTTGTTGTGTTATGTGTTTGTTCCCATGTTTCGCAAGCTGAATGTCTATACCTTATCGCAGTATCTGGAGTACCGCTACAACCCCACCGCCCGGGGTTTGTACACCTTCTTGATGATTACCCTCATCACCGTTCAATTGGTGGGAGGTTTTTACATCGGCAGCCAAACCCTGGTTTTTATGCTAGAGGGCACTCAATTGGAAATCAATTACCTACAGGGCATTGTACTGATGTGTCTGGTGACCTGTAGCTATACCATTTTTGGTGGATTGAACTCCATTGTTGCAACCGATAATCTACAATCGGTGATGATGCTGGTAGCGGGAATTACCGTCGCTGTGTTAACTTTTGCTCAACCTGAAATCGGTGGTTTTGCGGGGATGTTGCGCCTCGATGCCCAACAAGCACCTGAACTGCAAAAAATGCATCTTTATCTACCCACCAATCACCCTAGTTTACCCTGGACGGGGGTATTCACCGGATTGATGATCTTGCATTTTTTTTACTATTGCAACAACCAATACCTGGTGCAGCGCACGCTGGCGGCCGTTTCGGATGAAGAGGCCAAAAAAGGGATTCTCGCCGCCAGTGTACTCAAACTATGTATTCCTTTTTTCTCGATCACCACGGGCATTGCTGCTGCTTACCTGATGAAGATGCGGGTACCTGACCTGGAAATTGCCAACGATACGGCCTTTTTGGAACTCATTCGGATGGTGGTACCCGTGGGGAAAGGTTTAATTGGATTCATTCTGGCGGGTTTGACCATTGCCACTTTCAGTTCAATCGACTCAATGCTCAATGGCGCGACCACCCTTACCACCGTTGATTTGTACCAAAAATACCTCAATCCTCAAGCAAGTGAAAAACAAATCATTCGGGTAGCGCGCCTGACGATCGTTTTGTTGGTGGTCATCACGGCCTTGCTGGCCATTCAAATTTTTGCCAGTCCTGATCCTAAAAGCAATTTTTTTCTGAAAATTTCGGCCTGGGGCGGCTATTTCACGCAAGGCATCGTCGTGGCATTCTTATTGGGTATTTGGTGGAAAGGAGCTTCTACTCGTGGTGCCATTGCGGCGCTCATTGCCGCGCCAATTTTTGCCTTCAGCATAGAAGCCTATTACAATACCCATTGGGGGCTAAATACCGAAATTCAAGCCTGGTGGGGGCTAAAACTCAATTTTATGCACCGAGTTTTGCTCACTGCGGTGTTTGCAACGGTTGTACACATCAGCATAAGCAAAGTTTTTCCTGATCAAAAGGCGGTTGATCCCCAAATCCTGGCGCCTGCCCCACCCTGGAAATACATTTTGATCTTTTTTGCCGTTCAGTTGTTCTTTTTCCTGGCAGTGTACAATGGGTTCCTGCCGCACCAAATAGCGGCAGTTCTGGCGGCTTTGGCGACCATTGCGGTTTGGCTGTGGGGCATCCGCGCTTTAAAACCCAGTGACAATTTATGGCAAGACAGTAGGTTTTACGCCAGTTTGGTCAATGGAGTCGTAGTTTTTTTGCTTTTTTATTTTCCGTAAAGCTTTTTATTCTACTCAATTATGCAACCTTTATTGACTCCCTACACCTTAGGGAACCTGGAATTGAAAAACCGCGTAGTGATGGCGCCGATGACGCGCAGCCGCACCCCCGATACCGTACCCAATGCGCTTAATGTATTGTATTACAGCCAAAGAGCTAGTGCCGGATTGATTGTAGCCGAATCTACCAACATCAACAACTATGGCATCGGCGGGCCCTTCACCCCCGGCATTTTTTCACCAGAACAGGCCGAAGGCTGGAAACAAGTAACCGCAGCTGTACACGAACGGGGTGGAAAAATTTTCCTCCAACTCTGGCACGCCGGACGAGTAGCCCACCCCGACAACATCGGCGGTGAACAACCCGTGGCCCCCTCGCCCATCAAGGCAGACGGCAAAGCTTTTACCGCCGCAGGGTTAAAGGAATATGTTACCCCTCGTGAATTGAGCATCGCAGAAATTCAGACCATCATTGAAGAATACCGTCAAGCTGCTGAACACGCTAAACTGGCGGGTTTTGATGGCGTAGAACTCCACGCTGCCTTTGGGTACCTGCCCAATCAATTCCTGAGTGACGCAGCCAACCAACGCCAGGATGAATACGGTGGCAGTGTCGAAAACCGGGCGCGTTTTGTGCTGGAAGTATTGGATGCCCTTTGTAGTGTATGGGACTCCCAACGGGTCGGCATTCGAATTGCGCCCAGCAATGTGTACAATAGTGTGTTGGACTCCAACCCACCCGCGCTGTATGGCTATCTGGTTGAACAATTGAATACCCTCAATCTGGCTTACTTGTCGGTGATGGAAGCTTTTGCCAAGGAGCACCCCAATCCGCATTTCATCTACGATGTATCTGGGCATTTTCGGCCCTTGTACAGTGGCACTTTGATCACCAATGGCGGCATCAACCAGGCCAGAGGGAATTTTTTGATAGAATCGGGCCAGGCGGATTTGATTGCGTTTGGGCAGTTGTTTATTGCCAATCCGGATTTGGTGTCGCGTTTTGCCAATGAAGTCGAGCTGGCAGTGCCCGATCGGAGCACCTTTTACGGTGGTGATGAACGAGGCTATACCGACTATATCTCTTTGTGATGCATCAATTTTCGCGTTACAAGCTGTAAAAAGTCATTTCAGGCATCAGTTAAAAACTTAACTTTGACAATTAATTTTTTTTAAAATTGTATCATTGCCCTTTCCTCTTACTCTCCCTAGTTATTATCATGTTACCCTACATCCTTGAATAGCCAGATTGCAGCTAAAAAACGCATAATGAATCAAAGAACAGCGCATACTTTCCACATCCCGGTAATGGGACTTTCTTATACGATTGACTCCCCGATTAAGGTAGCTCGATTTGGCATTTCGTCGGTTGTTTCCATCATGGAAGACCACCTGACCGAAACGATGCGCATGTATTATTGTCGCGATACTGGTAGGCATTATGAGCCCATTACAGACAAAGCTCCAGACTACCGCGCTAAAAGAATTACGGCTTATTTGAACCTGATGAACACCATTGTTGCTGAACAAATGCAAAAAATGCGCGCAGAAGCATTTGTGGAAGGCAATGAAATAGTGCAATATTTTGAAATGCTTCCTGACGATAGCTCCTTAAAAAAAAGCTATCTGAACATGCTGCAATGCACCGATGAGGAGGAGCGTCTGGCGATCCAGAACGATCTGAGAACCCAATTGGTTGCGGGAAGTATTCTGGTCAATATCATGACCAAGGTTGATGGCGACAAGTGGGACAAACAAGGAAACATCATCCCCAATGGATCAGATGCAGTGACCGCCTTGCGCGGCTACATCGAAAGCGATCTTGATGATTCTTCGATTGTTTTTTCGGCAGGGATGAATCCCCGGCTATACACCTACCTGGAGCATGTTGACGCTTTTGATCCAGATGAGCACTTGCAGTTCCGCAAAAAAATAGTAATCAAAGTGAGTGATTACCGCTCAGCTTTGATTCAAGGCAAGTTTTTAGCCAAAAAAGGGATTTGGGTGAGTGAATTTAGAATTGAATCCGGGCTGAACTGCGGAGGACATGCCTTTGCCAGCGATGGTTTTTTACTCGGACCAATCCTGGAAGAATTCAAATCAAAACGCCAGGAATTGACCGATGGCATCTTTGAGCTTTACAAAACCGCCATCAATCAAAAACTGGGCAGGGAACTCAGTCAAAGTCCAGCAGTAGACATTACAGTGCAAGGCGGGATAGGCACTTTTCAAGAGGACGCTTTTTTGCGCACCCATTACGACGTGGCTAGCACGGGTTGGGGAACTCCATTTTTGTTGGTTCCTGAAGCAACCACCGTGGATGAACACACGCTCAACTTGCTGATCAAGGCCAAGGAGCAAGATTTGGTTTTGAGCAATAGTTCCCCCTTGGGCGTGCGGTTTCATTATTTGCGGGGAACCACGGCAGACATCGAGAAACAAACTCGAATTGCCAAGGGGAAGCCAGGAAGCCCTTGTCCCGAAAAATTGTTGAGTTTCAATACTGAATTCACCAAAGAACCCATTTGTACGGCATCGCAAAAATACCAAAAGTTAAAACTAACGCAGTTAAAAACCTTGGAGTTACCCGAAGCTGAATTCGAGAAGCGACAAACGGAAGTTCTGGAAAAAGAATGTTTGTGCATCGGACTGAGCAATTCTGCTGCACTAGCGCACGGGGTTACGTTTCTGGAAAAATACCAGGCGGTGAACATCTGCCCAGGGCCCAATATTGTGAATTTTTCGAAAGTAGTCTCCTTAAAAACCATGGTGGACCACATTTATGGCCGGGCTGATTTGGTCAGCAATCCAAACCGCCCCCATATGTTTATGGCCGAAATGAAATTGTACATCAATTATTTAAAGGAACAATTGATCAGCAAATACGCTGAACTTGAGGATAGAAAAGTTAGAAACTACTTCAAATCCTTTATCAGCAATTTGTCGGATGCGATTGCTTATTACCAAAATCTGCCCGAGTGTGCGGTGGTGAATCGGCCATGTTTCGATGCGGAATTGGCCAGGGCGGAGGTGGCAGTGGCAGGAATCAAGGAAACTTATTCGTTTGAATGAGGTAGGGTTCCTGTGTTTTACTTTTTCCGGAATGAACAGGGGATGTGCGGCCTTTGGTAGAATTGAGTAAGGCATCCTAAAAAAAATCTAACAAACCATAGTCAAGTTAAGAAATACAGTTATCTTGCGCTCGGTTTTTAGAAACCGCTCATGTTCTTGAGTAGGCTTTCTCCCAATTTCAAAAAATATGTATTGCTTAAACCCTATTATTCCTTCAAGATTACTACCCAAACTACTGAAATGTCTTGGGACTTTCCTAGTCTTATTTGGGTTTTGTACTAAGCTTTCTGGACAAATTCAAAGAGGGCAAATCTATGTTGGAGGAAGTTTTGAATTCACTAAATGGGGATCATCTCCTACGATCAAAGTGAATCCAGAATTGGGTATTATGCTTTCATCGCGCTGGAGTGTGGGATGTGGCTTACCTTTTGCTTATAATCTTGGCTATGAAAATGGCTTAAACAATGTCTTTTTCGCCCCATTTATCCGACACTACTCAACAATTGGCTCCAAATTCCATCTCATCACTCAATTCGAGTCAGAAATGAGACTATCGGGATACGGTACTAAAGAAATACCCGACAAGTACTTACTTCTGAGGGCAACGCCTCTACTGAATTATATAATTGGCTCTCACTTTGCTCTTGAAGCTGATTTTGGAGGTTTGTATTATGCTCGCTCAAAAAATTACGGCACTTCTGGTTCATTTTACCATCATGCTTTTAAAGTCGAATTTAAATTGTATCCAACGTTGACAATTCGCTATTATTTCCCCAAAGGATAAAACACCACAGTCTGTTTATTTCAATTGAAAAACCATGAAAAAATTAAAATTACTCTTCCTGTTTTTAATTATTATTGGAAGCTATTCTCCATTAAGTGCTCAATTTAAAAAAGGTGAGTCTTTGTTTAGAGGAGGCTTGGGTTTTGTTGCAAATGGTGTAAACATAAGTCCAAACACTAGTGGAAGAACTGAAGAGTTACGGCATTATTATTCATTAAATGCTGGAGCTGGCAGGTTTCTGAACAAAAATACGGCTCTAATGCTAAGTGGTTCCTTCGGAAGAAGCCGCGACCGGTTCATTACTTTTTCTATTCTTAAAGACACCCTGGTAAATGGAACGATAGTCAGCCAAGAACAACAAAAAAAAGACTTTTACTATACCAGAGATTTCAATTTTGCTGTTGGTGCTCGACGTTATTTTTCGATCGATAAAAAAATTCTAGCACTGTTGGATGGGCGCATCAATTGGAATAACCGAAGGGCTAGATCAATCGATGATGGGTATGAAAAAATCAACTACATTTACAATACTTATTTAATAGCCATTGACCCTGGAGTTTGTTATCTACTCAATAAACGATTTGGCATTGAAGGTTTTATAGAAGGTTTTTCTCTCAGTTATGAACCAAAGTCTGAATACAATTCCTGGGGTAGATTTACAAGTAGATTTGCTGGAACAGGTTTGTTAAATGTTGGGTTGGTTTATTTCCCAAAGTAAATTTTAACAAAATATTAGCATCTCCCAAGCCGCAATTGTATTGCTACCCTCGTCTTGAAAGAAAGTGATTTTGCTTTATACCTTTCAAACTCAAGACATGATTCCCATTTCAACACCGTACCGAAGGGAAGGAGACAAAGCTCCACCTTGGCGCGTTGCATCTCTTCTGCTTGTTTGTTACTGTTTGTCCACGCAGTTGTTGGCACAAGTTCAGAGTGGTCAGTTCCACCTGGGTGGGCAGGTCTCCTTTGACAATTATCATTCTTCAGGTCAAAGCAGCTTCTCTGCCACGCTTCAACCTGAATTGGGCGTGATGCTTTCGCCCAAATGGAGCGCAGGTTTGGGTTTACCCATCCAATTTAAAGCTTCCAGTTTTTTTCAGAATTATTATCGCCTTGGTATTAGCCCATTCTTACGGAGATATTTTGATCTCAAGCAAGGTTTTTATGCCATTGTTCACCTCCAGGCGGGTATACAATTTGACTTGGCAGGGGTTTATACAAAAGAAACAGTTTGGGCCGCCCAGATTACTCCTGAAATCAGCTATTTCTTTAGCCCACAGTTTGCCTTTGAAGCGGGCTTCGGAGGTTTTGCCTATACCCGCAATCAATCCTACCCCGCTGGTCGAGAGCCGTCTTTTTTCAGCAATAGCAAATTGAGTTTTCAGACAAATCCCATCTTCAGTTTGCGCTATTATTTCCCAAGGGGCAAATCCAATTGACTCATTCTTAAGACCATAACACACATGAAAACATACTACTCAATTCTACTTTTAATTTGTGCGATGGGCATCGCAATGCCCTTAAATGCACAGGTTCAAAAAGGACAAACTTTTCTTAGTGGTGGTCTGTCGTTCTTTGCTGAAAACGGCCGAAACACCGCAGCTCAAAACAGCAAAAACGATGGGCTGAATTTTAATCTTGGTGTGGGGCAATTGTTGAGCAACAAATTGGCTCTAAGCCTCGGGTTTAACTATTCTAGGAATAAAAACTCGGGATTCAATGAAGTGTTCACCCCGCTTCAATTGCTGCCAAATGGTGAATACCTGTACTCCCGGGCAACGGCGGTGACCGCAGGTGCTTATTCCGCCTGGGGGCTTAGCATCGGCTTAAATAACTATATTCCGCTCCGCGAACGCCTAGCCGTGGTGCTGAGTAGCAGTGTTTCGGCTAATTTCCGTTCGAATGAGTTCAGTCAACAAATTTTGGGTCAAAATAGGTTCATCACTGAATCCAAGCAGAACGATTACGCGCTTCAGTTTAGTCCGGGTTTGTGGTATTTCCTGAGTCCTCGTTTTGCTTTGAGTAGTAGTTTTGGTGGGTTTTCGTTGACCGTAACCCCAAAATCGGAGGGCAATGGAACTTCTACTATTTCAGGAGGGCTTTCTACGGAGGGGATATTAGGGATTGGCTTGAATTACTTTTTCAAATAAGTTTATCAGGTCCAATCCACCCCACGCTCAGGCAGTATTCCTGCTTCAGCCATCTTGTTGTACTCGCTTACGGTGAACAATCGCCGCTGTATCTGAACAGACATATTGAATGATTTTGGAACAAGATACAATTTTTTGAGGCTTGGAGTCAAGTGGTACATTTGTTTATCAGCACAAAAATGGGGAATGGGGTGAGCAATTGCAAGGCAGTTTTGTAAGGTTTTGACCAGGGTAAATTGAGCGGATTGACCTGGTAACGATTCCATATGAAATAGACTAGACTTGAGGAGATTTGATTATCAAGCAAAAAAATCTCCAATTCCCTGATAATCAATCTACCTCAAGTCTAATCTATTAATTCTGCATCATATCCCCACCTTGCATGTTCGTCCGGTTATTTTTCCGGTTGAAGAGGGACATGTCCATTTTTCCGAAGCGGTACGAGAAATTCAGACGCACCAACTGTGGGTTCATAATCCGCGAGGTTTCCTGGGTAAAAAAGTCGGTTAAAGTGTAGGAACCAAACTTGCGGGTTTTGAAAATATCAGATGCACTCAGCGTCAAAGTCCCTTGATTTTTCATGATGTCCTTGCGGATGGAAGCATCCAGGAACCAGTAACTTTTGGTATAACCTTGAGCCGTGTTTTGGGCAGGAGGCCCACCACCCATGAAGGGGTCGTTGTTGGTGGATGGCGTGAAGGAAGCCCGCGAGCGGTATTCTCCGTTGAATTGTAAGGCAAAACCTTTTGGCAATTTGATCTGCACAATTTCCTTAAAAAAGCCACTGGTGCGGTTCACTTTCAGGCCGCTTTCCACGTTGCTGGCATCCACTGTAGCCATAAAAAGGTTCAGGTTGGAAGTCAAATCCAGCCAGCCAAAGAAGCTGTTTTTCAAGGTGAATTCTGCTCCGGTTGCCGAAGCATTGTTGCTGTTGGCAAAACTGGTGATCACCACCTCTTTATTCAAATCTGCGTTGAACTCGGTGAACTGGTAGGAAGCAATCAAATTACTGGCCTGCTTGTAATACACCGAGATGAGCAAGTTGTGATTTTTGGCAAAAATGTTTTGGTACGACAATTCCAGCGAGTTCGTAAACTCGGGAAGCAAAGTAGGACTACCCCGGCGCAGGTTGAGCGAATCGGAGAAATCGGTAAATGGCATGGTCTGGAAAAAATTCGGACGATTGACCCGGCGGGTATACGCCAACTGAATTTGATCCTGATCGTTCAATTTCCGCGTCACAAAGGCGCTTGGAAACAAACTGATCGGATAGGAAATGGCGAACGAAGAATCACGATCGGTTAAAGCGCCCCGGTAAAGGCTACTTTCGGCGCGCAAGCCCACCTGGAAGCCCCAGTTTTTGCTCTGTTTGCTGAGTTGTAGGTAGCCAGCGTACACGTCATCGTCGAACTTGAAGTGGTCGGACAATTGTGGAACTGCCCGCCAAGCATTGAGGTCTGTATCGAACACGGAGTTCATGTTGTCGTTGCGGTTGTTGCGCATCACGGCTTTCAGACCACCTTCGAGTTTGAAGTCTTTTTTGAGGGGGTTCACGAAGTCGGTCTGGATGGTCATGAAACTACCCTGCCCCAAACTTTCCTGCATTTCCCGACTGCTGAGCCCGGAATCGTATTGGGTCAGGTAAGAACTGCCCCCTTCAAAACGCACTTTGTTGAAGTTGAAATCCGCTGTCCATTCTGCGCCTTTTTTGGGAAAGAGGTGTTTGAACTGGGTGGTTACCCCAAAGTTGCGGAAGTTGCGGTCTTGCTCCGAGCTGCGTACATACTCGCTGGTTACGGTATTGCCAGGATACAAAAAGTCGGTGGTATTGGTGATGGCGTCATTGGGACTAAATTTTCCCCGTACATAAGAGCCACTAAAAGTGAGGGTATTGCGGTTGTCCAGCAAGAGGTCGACTCCGGCCCGGCCATTGGCGAATATGCCTTTCATCTGGCCTTCGGAAATTTGGGTCAGGTTGGAGGCAGGCTCGCCAAAGAAGTTTTCGCGTAGCGTTTCCCCTTCAATTTTGCCTCGGTTGCGCATCGCCATGAGGGAACCAAAAACGTTCACTTTACTGCCCCGGGCATTGATGTCGCCACCAAAATTGACCCCACCCCGGGTGTCGGTTCCGGCGCGTACGCTGCCATTGTAACCCAGGCGTTTTTCTTTTTTCAAAACAATGTTCACAATCCCGGCGGTGCCACCACCCGCGTCGAATTTGGAGGAAGGGTTGGTGATCACCTCTACACTTTCAATCGCGTCGGCAGCAATTTGATTCAAGGCAAGCGTTGTAGGGCGGCCATCCACAAAAATTTGGGGTGAGCCGTTGCGCAAGCTCACGTTCCCGTCCAAATCTACGGAAAGGGAAGGAACGTTTTTGAGGGCATCTTGGGCGGTTCCACCCGCAGTAGTCAAGTCTTTGTCGATGCGGTAGGCCTTGCGGTCGAGTGCCAGGGTAGCCACCGAAGCTTTATCGGTGATGGTTACTTCGTTCAAGGTTTTGGCTTCGGTTTTGAGTTTGATGTTGCCCAGGTCTTTTTCGCTGGCACCAGCAGCACCCATGCCGGGGAATCCACCGCCAGGAGCGCCAGCTGCGGGCATGCCACCAGGAGCACCGGCAGTCGGCGCTTTAGGGGCAGACATGCCGAAGTTGAAACTTTGTTTGGTTTCGGCGAAGCCTAGAAAATTGATGACCAATTCGAAGTCACCCATCATAGGTAATTTTTCAATGTTGAAATCGCCGTTTTCTTCGGTCAATTGGCCAGCCCACATGGTATCCTTGAGCGCACGAGTAGCCGGGTTAAATTTTTTGCCCAATACTTGTACAGTAGCATAACCGACACCTTTTCCGGCTTCGTCTACTACTTTACCGTACACACGGGCAATGTTCATTTTGGAAGGATCGAAGCCTTTTCCCGCAGTGGGTGGGCCACCAGCAGGAAATTGAGCGCTGAGTCGGGTGATCAGTGCTAGAAAGAGTACAGTGAGGGTGATTGATTTGTGCATGATGCTGAAATTTTGCGTCGGCATTGCCGTGTCGGTTCATTTTTAAATCCGCTACAAAAATGCTACTTTCAATGCTACTAAACAGGGAGTCCCGATGAACAAGGGAAATGTCTCGGTGAACCGCCCGGCAGGCTATTTTTTTGCCTCATTTTTTTCTCGACCTTTGTCCCGGATATGAAAACTTACAATCGCATCATCATTCAGGCTGCCGTGTGGCTCACGATTTGGGCCGTTTTTTCCTTTACTGGCAACAACGCAGATAAGTTGCCTGGTTTTTACCTGTTGAACACCTTATGGGTTTTGGGATTCGTCATGCTTTTCAATGTGTTTTATAGCCTCTTGTTGCCCATTTTTTTTGCAGGCAAAAAAGCGCTGTTCACTTTTATGGTTTTGCTTGCTCTAACGGGCTATGTGGGGTATTCGGTGGTAGTCGATCTCAATTTTCGCATTCCTGAAAAACTTTCGACCCAAACGCCTAAAGAAGGGCAAAGAGAAAGGCATGTACCGCTCAAATATTTGATCATCCCGAGTATTTTTCTGGGCCTGATGCTTTTTGGCGCAGCAGCATCGGTAGGCGGGCTTTCGGCATTTGAAAAGAAAAAGAAGTCGGAAGAAGAAGCGAACCGCCGTAGGCTGGAGGCTGAAATCGCACTGCTGAAATCTCAGATCAATCCCCATTTTTTGGTCAATACCCTCAATAACCTTTACGTACTTTCCCTGACCGAACCAGAAAAGACTCCAGACGGCTTGTTGAAACTTTCGGAAATGGTCAATTACATTTTGTATGAATGCGCCAAACCCAAAGTCCCGCTCGCCCTGGATATTGAGTTCATTAAAAATTACATCGCTCTACAACGCCTGCGGCTGTCGCCTAACGTCCATTTGCAGGTGGATTTACCCAGTTCAGTGCCCCAGGAAATCGAAATTGAACCGATGATTTTGATTCCTTTTATTGAGAATGCGTTCAAACATGGCTTGACGACCAAACAGGAATGTGACATTTTGATTGCCATCCAACTTAGGGGCAAACAGCTTAATCTCGAAGTAAAAAACCCAATCTTGCCGCTCAAGCCCGCCGAAAGTGGCAATCCTTCCGGCATTGGCATAACCAATACCCAACAACGCCTGGAGCACTCCTACTCGAACAAGCACAGTCTCAGCCTGATAAATGACGGGCAAAACCATGTGGTCAAACTCCAAATTAACCTCGCGCCATGACCTTCATCGCCCTCGACGACGAACCCCTGGCGCTGGTGCTCATCGAAAAATACGCCCGGGATGTGCCTGAGTGGCAACTACTCGCCACCTTTACCGACGCTGTTGCTGCTGCCGAATATTTACAAAACAACACCGTTGATCTACTTTTGAGCGACATCAACATGCCCGACATCAGCGGGCTGCAATTTGTACAGTCCCTACCAGATGAGCGGCCCATGATCATCTTTGTGACGGCCTACAAGGAATTTGCCCACGAAGGCTTTAACCTGGATGTGGTGGATTATCTGGTCAAACCCGTTGCGCCGGAGCGTTTCAAAAAAGCCTTGCAGAAAGCGGCTGATTTACTGGACTTGCAACGAAAAGCTGAGGCGGCAAGTGCCCCCTCTCCTACTCCACTGGAGGATCATATTTTTGTGTTTTCAGAGTACCAAAAGGTCAAAATATTGCTCAAAGATGTGTTGTACATGGAGAGTATGGGGGATTATGTGAAGATTTTTTTGGCGTCACAATCTAGGCCAATTTTGACACTAGAGCGTTTGAAAAATTTGGCAGAGCGGCTGCATGGACATGGTTTTCGGCGGATTCATCGCTCCGTGGTGGTGAATGTGGAGAAGGTGACCGCCTTCCAAAAATCAAGGGTACAGGTAGGGAGTGAATGGCTTCCGGTTGGGGAGAAGTATTTGGGGGAGTTGGGGGAATGAAACACTTCAAAACTCATCCCTTTTTTACTCGTCCCTCCACTTCAAAACTCGTAAGTCATGTACTCGGAACTCGTCACTCAAAAAACTTATACAGAGTAACGAGTTCCGAATACATGACTTGCGAGTTTTGAAGTGGAAGGGCCAATTTTGAGTTTTGAAGTCGTTCACACAAAAATGCCGCGGCTTAACCCCACAATCAAGCCATTTTCTACTAATTTTGACTAGGTCAAATTCAGATTATTGGACGCTTATTCAAAATACAACCATGAAAACTAACCCAAAAACAACCCTCTTCCTATTCATCCTGTTCATTAACACCAACCTACCCGGCCAGAACCTCTCTTTTTTTGCTGGCATCAATGAAACCGTCCTCAACGATTACCATTCCTTCGAGGGACATTACCGCTCTTCCTATCATCCAGGCTTGGGTTATAGCCTCGGTGTTAGTATTGACAGCATCGATTGGTTTTGGTGGAACATCCCCTTCAACATTAAATTTGAGCGCTACGGTGCTCAATTGTACGCTAGCGATGGTGGCTTAGGTGGAGGCTACTGGGTGGATGCCCGGGTGAACAAATCCATTCTCACCTTGGGGATTTATCCCTTGAGTTTTCGCATCAAACCAAATTTCAAACTAAGCTTAGGCACTGAAATATCCTACTTGCTGGCCGATCAATTACAGGGAAAGTACAGTAGTTGGATAGGTGGACAAACACCTCTAGCAGGTGCCTTAAAGGAAAAATATCCCCGTTACAGCCGCAAAACTTACCTGGGATTGGGTGCAAACCTGAGTTATGACTGGTCCATCTCTCCATCGCTGGTAGTTGCACCTTATTATACGTATTATTTTGGTTTGTCCAATGAATTCAGGGAATTTCCGAACATTACGAAGGCGATGCGACACACGGTTGGGGTGGCATTGAGGGGGCGATGATTTCTCATATCAAAACTCGCAATTCTACCCTTACTTCAAAACTCGTAAGTCATGTATTCGGAACTCGTAACTCAGTTAAATTTTTTTGAGTGACGAGTTCCGAATACATGACTTACGAGTTTTGAAGTGGAAGGGCGAGTGGATGAATGTAGAATGATGAAGTGCCTCACAAACTCCCCCTCCTCACCAAATAAAACGGATTCTTCACCTTCTCTTTCCTCCCCTCCAACAGCAATTGCGCCGCCGTCCGCCCCATCGCCTCAAAATCCGTAGTAATCACTGTAATGTCCAGCACTTCCTTCAGCGTGGTATCATTAAACGAAATGAGCCCAATGTTTTGCCCCAATGTCAAATCCGTTTGCCGGATTTTTTTGATCAATTCTGCCAGATCGGTTTCTTCGATCACACAATACACCGTACCCGCATGGATGGGTTCCTCCGTGGCCGTTTCAATGATGCGGTAAGTCTTTTTGTAATTGACGCAGTAGTTGTGAAAGCCGCGGGCAATTTCGGTGGGATAGTTGCCGTCACTGGGCATCACCAGCACCATTTGCTGGTACTTTTGCAGCAGTTCATTGGCAGAGAGCAGGGCGTTAAAAATGTCGCGTTGGAAATCCTGGAAAACCGCGCTGTGTTTGGTCGGTAAGTTGGGATAATCTTTGTCCAAAAAAAACAGTTCCTCAGCGGGGATAGTCTGCATCACCGCTTCCAGGTTCACTTTGTCCAGATCGTGTACAAAGTGGGGCATCACCACGTAGTAGTTGTATTTGCCCAGGTTGCGGTCGATGATGTCAGCAAACAACTTGGCGCTGTAATGGTGTACTTGGAGATCCACCTGCGCCCGTTCGCCCAGTTCTTGCAGAAAGGAGTAATAAATGAGTCGTTTGTAGGAGCTGAGTTTGTTAAAAATGAGTAGCACGCGCAGCTTACCATCGTTCCCCCCCGACACGTAATAGCCCTTGCCTTGTACCGAGACAATGAATCCCCGTTCCCGTAGTTCGCGGTAGGCTTTTTCTACGGTATCCCGGGCCAAATCGTAGTGGGCACTCATCTCACTGATTGAAGGCAATTGATCGTTTTTTTTCAACAATCCCCTTTCAATATCCGTGATGATGGACTCTACGATTTGCTTGTATTTGGGGGTTTTGGACTTGTGATTGAGATGGAGGTGGTACATGCTTTAAGGTTCCAGGGTTCCAAGGTTCCAGGGTTCCAAGGTTAGGGGTTCCAGGGTTGGTTAACAAAACCTTGGAACCCCTAACCCTGGAACTTTGGAACTTTGGGA
Source organism: Saprospiraceae bacterium (assembly GCA_027486765.1). GTDB lineage: Bacteria > Bacteroidota > Bacteroidia > Chitinophagales > Saprospiraceae > Haliscomenobacter. The sequence continues at coordinate 3,302 of JAIXOO010000437.1, read as the reverse complement.
CCCTGGAACCTTTTATCTTGTGAACGCCATCGCCACGCCCCCATCCACGTTCAACATATTCCCCGTGGATTTGGAAAGGCTACCATCCACAAAAACGAGGACGGCTTTGGCGATGTCTTCTGGCAAAATTTCTTCGTTGAGCAGGGTACGTGCGGCGTACATTTTGGGTAGGTCTTCGACGGCGATGCCGTAGGCTTTGGCGCGGCCTTCCGCCCAGTCGCCTTCCCAAATTTTGCTGCCACGCAGTACCGCATCAGGGTTCACCGTATTCACCCGGATTTTGTCCTTGCCCAATTCAGCTGCCAACAAGCGACTCATGTGCAATTGGGCAGCTTTGGCCGAGCCATAAGCTACGTTGTTTGGTCCGGCGAAGAGGCCATTTTTACTGGCAATGTTCACAATGTCCCCATCCAGGCCCTGGGCGCGCATGATGGCTACGGCTTGCTGACTTACCAGGAACTGCCCTTTGACCAGTACGTCTTGCAGGATGTCCCAATCCTTGATTTCGGTATCTTCCAGTGGTTTGGAGATGGACAAACCCGCACAGTTCACAATGATGTCTACCCCGCCGAAGGCCAAAATGGTCTTTTGCAACGAGTCAGCAATCGCGTCCGGTTTGGTCACATCGATGGCAACGGCCACGGCGGCATCTTTGCCGTATTTTTTCTTCAGTTCGGTTTCCGTTTCCTCCAAACGGTCTCGGTCAGCGACTACGGCTACCACGCCTTGCTGGATGAGGATTTCGGCAATGGCTTTACCAATACCGCCAGTGCCCCCGGTGATGTAGGCGATTTTGGCTGAAAGGGCCTTGGGCTTGGGCATCCGCTGAAGTTTGGCTTCTTCCAGCAGCCAGTATTCGATGTTGAAAGCTTCCTGTTCAGCCAGACCCACGTATTTGGATACCGCTTCGGCACCCTTCATCACGTTGATGGCATTGGTATAAAATTCGGCAGCTACCCTGGCCGTTTGTTTGTCTTTGGCAAAAGTGAATAGGCCTACGCCAGGGTACAAAATCACTACCGGATTGGGGTCGCGCATAGCTGGGCTATTCGGGTGCTTGCAACGCTCGTAATAGGCAGCATAATCGGCGCGATAGGCTTCGAATTGCTGGAGGATGTGCGCCTTCAAATCTGTAGTTTCGGCTGGAACATCCAGTACCAGGGGGCGGATTTTGGTGCGCAGAAAATGGTCGGGGCAACTGGTACCCAATGGTGCCAGCACCTCCAAATCATTGGAATTGATGAATTCCAACACCCGAGGGTCATCGGTAAAATGCCCCACCATCCGGCGATAGCTGGAAGCCAGGCCCCGTAGGGTTGGCATTACCGCAGCGGCTTTTTCAGCGCGATCAGCCGGAGCGAAAGATTCCCGCTTGGCACCACCAAATACCGGGCGATTTTTGCCGTAATTTTTTTCCAAATACAAGGAAGCAGCTTCAATCACTTCCAGGGTATTGACATAAGACTCATAAGCCGTGTCGCCCCAGGTAAACAAACCATGTCCGCCCAAAATCAAGCCGCGCAAGTTGGGGTTGGCTTTGATGGCTGCTTCCAGTTGCAGGCCGAGGTCAAAACCAGGGCGTTGCCAGGGAATCCAGGTCATGGTATCGCCCCAGATTTCGTGCATAATGGCCTCACCGTCTTTGCTGGCCGCCAGGGCGATCAGGGCATCGGGGTGCAGGTGGTCAATGTGCTTGTAAGGCAAAAGGCCATGCAAGGGGGTATCAATAGACGGAGTTGCACATTTTGGATCAAAAAGGCAATAGTTGAACAAGTCCACCATTTCATCTTCAAACTCCAGTCCCCGGTAGCGGCGCTTGAGGGTATGCAGTTTTTCTACATAAAGATTGGCGCAGCCCGCTTTGGTCAAGGTGCCAATGTCGCCGCCCGAACCTTTGACCCACATCACTTCTACTTTTTCGCCAGTGAGGGGATCGGTTTCATCAATTTTGACCGAGGTATTGCCGCCTGCGTAATTGGTGAGGCGCAGGTCAGCTCCGAGCAGGTTGGAGCGATAAATGAACAGGTCGACCTCATTTCCGGCCAGGGATGCAGCGTGTGCTTCGTCCCAGAGGTAGCTTACGTGTTTGAATGTAGTGGTGGACATCTCTTGCTTTTGTTTGTACGACAAAGGTAAACAAAAGGGGAATAATGGCCTTCCTGAACTCTCCTGTGGGAAATGAAAAATGAAAAATGAAAAATGAAAAATGAAAAATGAAAAATGAAAAATGAAAAATGAAAAATGAAAAATGAAAAATGAAAAATGAAAAAAATCAACTAATCATTCATGTCCAAATTTTTAAGCACCAAAATTCCACAGAACTGTTGAAAAACAAGTGGCGTAACAGCTTTTCATTTTTCATTTTTCATTTTTCACTCCCTCACATCCACTTTTTCCTTTTGAACCATACATAAATGACCACCACAATCACCAGCATCAGCCCAAGGCTTGCCGGATAGCCCCATACCTGGCGCAATTCCGGCATGTACTTAAAGTTCATCCCATAAATCCCGGCGATAAAGGTCAGGGGCATAAAAAAGACCGAAAAAATGGTGAGTACCTTCATCACCTCGTTGGTCTTGTGGGCCGAGATGGAAATGTAAATGTTCAGGAGGTTCGAAACGTCTTCGTGGATTTGTTCATAGTTGCTGTGCAGCTTCAGGGTGAGGTCTTTTAAGTCCTGGATAAAGGGATTGGAGTGGGTATCGTGGTGCACCTCCGCGATGACTTTTTCGGTCAAAGTCAGCAGTTTTTTGTTCACACTCACCATGCGCCGCAAGTGGTACAGTTTTTCTTCAAATTTGCCCCGCGAGTGCCGGGCAAAAATGGCCGTTTCAATTTTGTCCACCTCATCGTCCAGGTATTGCGCCGGGCCTGCGTAAGTAGCTACGGCATACCAAATCACGCGGGTCACCACATCGCAAGGTTTCAAATGATGCCCTTTCCCTAGGTACCGAGTCACAATTTCCTCAATATAAGGTTGTGGCAAACGGTGGATGCTGATGAGGCAATCATCGGTGTAAAACAGCGCAATTTTGCTAGTCAGGTCCTGCACTGAATGGGGAGTTTCCAGTTCTTTAGGATTGTAGGAGCGCACAATGATGAAACGTGCTTTCCCATCCATCTCAAACTTGGGCAAATGATCCGGCTCCAAACAATCCTGCACCGTATAAGGATGCAAATTGAACCGCGCAGCAATATCCAAGAGCTGCTCTTTGGTGGGCTGGGTAACGTCCAGCCAGGTAAAACTGCCTTGGTAGATGGTTTTTTCCACTTGGCGTTATTTTTTGATGCAAGCTAAG